>JBGPOG010000014.1:0-19479 GCA_041487935.1 Chthonomonadia bacterium
AGCTAATTTACAGGCCACGACGAAGGACAAATTCCATCCTTCATCTTTATGATTTCATCCTTCATCCTTCAAATATCATCCTTGGTTTGCTAATCATCCGCAAAGGGATCGTGATCTTCGATATCCGTGTTCGGCGTGGCCGGTCTCGGTGGTGGCGCGCCTGCGGAGGCGGGCTCCTCGCCGGTAGGTGAAGGCGCGCCGCCTTCGCCATCGCGAGCACGGTCCAAACCTTGCACGTTGTCCGCTACGATCTCGTATGCCTTGCGCTTGGTGCCGTCCTGGGCGACCCAGGAACGCATCTGTAAGCGGCCGTCGACGGCGACGAGACGCCCTTTTGTAATGTACTGAGAAACGAACTCCGCGGTGCGCCGCCAGGCGACTATGTCGAAGAAGTCGGTTTCATAGTCGCCGGTCTCCTGGTTCTTTGTCGGCCGGTTCACGGCAAGGCCGAATTTCGCAACCATAATCCCGTTTGGCGTGTACTGAGTTTCCGGATCCCTTGTAAGGCGTCCTACAAGAACAATGCGGTTCAACATGCCTTGATCCTCCCTGATGCCCGGTCGACCGGGCAACGGTCCCCTTATTCCTTTCGTCATTAAAGCGACGCGCGCTGCGGCGCGCCTGTTGTGTTACTCTTCGTCTTCGTCCGTACGAACAACCTGGTGCCGGAAGACGTCGTCGCTGATTTTGAAGACCCGCTCAAGCTCTTTCGGAACGTCAGGCCCGGATTCGAAGGTCATCAGGATATACATGCCTTCCCGTCTTTTGTCGACTTCATAAGCCAGCCTGCGGCGTCCCTGTTCCCACTTGGCGGCATCGCCGACCGTTCCGCCCATGTCCGTGACGATTTTCTTATATTTCTCGATGATGGGTTCGAGCTGTTCGTCGTTCAGCTCGGCATCCACGATGTACAACGCCTCGTAATGGCGCAATTTCTCTCACCTCCCCTCGGTCTGTGGCTCCGGACCTACCCGGAGCAGGAAGGAATAGCCGTCCAATAGGACGAGGCGGCGACCCCGGTCGACCGCCAAACTACTCGCTTTTTGTCCGCGTCAGTATACCTACTCGCTGGAATCGATTGCAACCGGAAATTGACAGGCCGATCTTTTTTCGACTATACTGACCGAGCCGCTGCCTCACCGGGAATGAACGCGAGCGGACGGGATTTGCGAATTGCGAATTGCGTTCAACTCATTCCAGTCGCGGCATAATCGATCACGGGAGCAAACACGAATGCGGATTCGTTCGAAAGAGATTCGAAAAGCGCGTAAGCGCGAGGAGAATCGAATCAAGTCAGAGATCAAGGAATCAAAGAGCGCAAAAGCGGCGCCAACGCCCGCGCGCGCTCGCGCGCCCAAGAAGGCTGCTTCTTAGCGCCACTCATATTATCCCCGAATGAACGTGATCGACACGAACGATTGTGTCGATTTGTTAGGGCTTGCCCGTGGATGTCGAACGTCTTTAGTTCCCTGAGCGATTTTTGCTCATTCGCGGCTTATTATCACCCCGCGACGAATTGTCAAGCACAAACGAAGCATTAATTCAAGTGTACGTTGTGCTCCGAGAGGCCTTCGTTGCTCCCCGCCAGTTGCCAGCGCTTCTTCCTTCTCGTTATTGTCCTTAACCTCGGCAACATATGACGCGAGCCGCTTATCAGCACGCGATGACACGTCTTGCCGTTGGCGCGTCTTTCCCGTCGAACCCGGGCAGATGGGGAGTGGTTGCATCAAATCAGGTCCCATTTCGCGTTGACGCGGCGGAATTGCGACGGCTATAATGTCCGGGCACTAAATCTGAATAGTGTTAAGTGTTCAGTATTCGGTGGAGATCTCGCGGTCGATACGATTCCTAGCATTTCTAAATACTCAACACCCAACACTCAACACCCAACACTCAACACTTTACCCACGAGGTGCGTATGAATGACCTTACGCCCAGCGAAATTGTCGCTGAGCTGGACAAGTATATTGTAGGACAGAGCAAGGCGAAACGGTCGGTGGCGATCGCTTTGCGAAACCGTTATCGCAGGCGAATGTTGGGAGACGACCTGCGAGATGAGGTGATCCCAAAGAACATCCTCATGATCGGCCCCACCGGTGTTGGCAAGACCGAAATCGCACGCCGGCTCGCAAACCTTGCGCGTGCTCCATTTATCAAGATTGAGGCTACGAAATTCACGGAGGTCGGTTACGTGGGCCGGGACGTGGATTCCATGGTTCGGGATCTGGCGCAAGTAGCTGTGCGTATGGTGGAGAGCGAAAAGATCTCGGAAGTGACCGAAGAGGCGGAGGAGCGGGCGGTCGAGCGCATCGTCGATATGATCCAGCCCGCGCGGAGGCGCCGCCGCAAGAGCGAGCAGCGAGACAGCGCGGAAGTAATTCGCCAGACGTTCGGTTCGCTATTTGGAGGCGGACCGGCGCCTCAGCAGCCCGAACCGCAGGATGAGGAAGAAAACCCGGACGACGCCCGAGAGCGCGAACGGGAAGCGCGCATCCGAGTAAAGCTCAAGCAGCAAGTCCGATCGGGAGTCAAAGACGCAGAGAAGGTCGAGATAGAGGTCGAGCAGAGTGGTATGCAATCCATCTCGATCTTCTCTCCTCAGGGGATGGAAGAGATCGGGATGGGCGACCTTCAGAATGCATTCGGCAGCATGATGAACCGCGGAAAAAAACAGCGCTCCGTCACGATCGCGGAGGCCAGGCAGATTCTGACGCAGGAAGAGGCTCGAGGACTGATCGACCACGACGCCGTCATTCGGGAAGCCATCGATCGCGCGGAACAGTCCGGAATCATTTTCGTAGACGAGCTGGACAAGATCGCCGGGCGGGAGGGCGGCCACGGTCCGGACGTGTCGCGTGAAGGCGTTCAGCGGGATATCCTGCCGATTATCGAAGGCTCGACCGTCGCGACGAAGTATGGGCCGGTGCGCACCAATCACGTCCTGTTCATTGCGGCTGGGGCATTCCATGTTTCCAAGCCCTCCGACCTCATTCCGGAGCTTCAAGGCCGGCTGCCGATACGCGTCGAATTGGAGAACCTTACTGAAGCGGATTTCAAACGAATTCTCACCGAACCGAAGAACGCATTGATTCGCCAGTACACGGCATTGCTCGCCACCGAGGGGGTATGCCTCGAGTTCTCGGAGGATTCGATCGCGGAAATCTCTTCGATCGCGGCGCGCGTGAACCAGCAGAGTGAGAACATCGGCGCGCGCAGGCTTCATACGGTCTTGGAGCGGCTGCTGGAGGATATCTCATTTGAAGCCCCCGACCAGTGCCAGAACGATATCCGTATCGATGGCGCTTACGTGCGCGCCAAGCTCGAGAGTATCGTTACAAACGAAGACTTGAGCCGTTATATTCTGTAGGAAGAGCTACTAATGTACTCGGTGATCTGGGCGTATCCCTGGGATTTTCTGGATGAGGGCCCCGGCGAGGCATTGGGCAGGATCGCAGACGCCGGCCTGACCGGTGTCAGCGTCGCGGCGGCATATCATTCCATTCGCGCGCTCTGCCCGCACAATCCAAACCGGGCGGTAAACCACGGCGAGGGTGGGGTCGTCTACTTCAAGCCCGAGAAGCGGTTCTTCGCGGATAGCCGAATCAAGCCGCTCGTTTCAGCATTAGCGGCTGACGTCGATCCTCTTAGGGAGATCTGCCGCGAAGCCGAAAGATACAAGCTAAAGGTCCACGCCTGGACCGTGCTCCACCACAACACCCGTCTCGGCACGGCATTCCCCGATTGTACGATCGAAAACGCTTTTGGCGGCCGCCTATTGACGCAAGCATTTCACAAAGAAAAGAATCGGATCCGCGAGCTGGTTTCAGACATTCGAATCCATCGAGGGAGCCGGGCGCTGTTTGCGGGACTGCAGGCAGTGGAACCGTTTGTGCGCTCGGGTGAGGATCTGGCAGAGAGGGCATCCGCTGTCATCGAGGCCGGCGCGGAGAGAGCTCAGTTCTACCACTACGGCTTAATGCCCCTGCAGAATTTGGGTTGGGTCAGCCAGGCGATCGAAAATGCCTGATGGTAAATGCGTTATTCCAGCATCGCCAGTCCATGGCGGGCGGGCTCGAATTGGGCATTTAAGGCGAGCGCGCGGCGATAGGCAGACCGGGCTTCCATGGTTTGGCCGGCGATCCGAAATCCTTCTCCGAGCATATAGAGGCGGTCCGGGTCCGTGGGAGCAAGGCCCACACCAGCCTCGAACACCTCGATTGCTTGCCTGACGGCTCCCGCCTGGAGCAGCAGGTAGCCTTCCCGCCGAACGAGCTCTCCCGAAGTTGGCCCGAGCATCTTCAATCCGGCTATCATCAGGCGCTGCGCTGTCTCGTGGTCCTTCGTCTTGCGCTCGATTAAGTCTCCGAGGTGGACGTGCGCCAGGCCCGAATTGGAATTGGCTCCAAATTTCTGTTCGAATCCCGCCGCTTCGCCTTTGATTCGCTCCGGATCTGCGATGCGCGCGATCCGTGCGGAAGCGAGAAGCGATTCTCTATCAATTCCTTTGGCGACCCGACCGATCGCTTGCTCAACGTCCGTCTGGAACTTGATGCCTGCCGGCTGTGCCAAACGCTGAGCCTTATAGGACTGAACGTAGCGTTCGAAAAATACCGCGGGACCAAGCGTCTGAATTTCGACGAGTGACGATCGCCCCTGCACCTCTTCAATCCGTTTAGCCATCAGCCAGCCCAACTTGTATAGCGGGCCCGCAAGATTGAGGCCCTCTCGGACGAGCTTCTTGAAACGCGGAATGTCGCTTTGCTCGAGCGCGGCGAACGTCTCTTCGAAATATCGAAAATTTGACTCAGGTTCGCCCGGCGGGCCGCCCTTCCATGGCGGACCGACATACGAGGCAATGCCTTCTCTCCATACCGGCGTCAACAGATCGTCATGAAACAGACGATCCGGTTCTTTCGTTGCGAGCGTCGTCTGTGGGATGGCGGTTACAGCCTGGCCTAAATGGAAACATTCGTGCGCGACGATAGACGTGAGATACTCGAAGTCATCGCCGAAGTGCTCGAGATCGATGCCGATCCCATAGCCTGTCGCCCAGCCGTCCGCGTCGGCGGCAAACAGGAAATCCACACGCGCTGTCAGCGATTGTTCCTCCGGAAGAAATCGGCTCAGACGGGCGATCACATTACCTTCGAAGCCGCTTTTGCCAGCCCGAAGCTTGCGGATTAGCTCGCGATAACCTCCCGCATTGACTGCAACGCCGCCAAAGTCGTAATAACTCCCCGGATAGACCCATTCATAGAGCCGGTTCAAGGGGCTGGAGTCCGATGCGCGCCGCCACCACTCGATGAGCGCCGCCAGGCGCAAACGCGACAAACCACGATGAAGCAGCAGCCGCTTGATTACCGGCTCTTCCGACAGCCGGGCCCATTCCGCATCGGGAGTGTCGGGCCGGGAAAGCTTCTCGAGAATCGCTTCGGCAACGTGAAAATCGAGCTGAACGCGGATGTTTGGATTTCGTTTATCCCGAATTGTGGCGGGCTTGTAGGGCCGTTCTTGCAGATCGGGAAGAAACCAGTCCGCCAGTCGCACTCGCGCCCGGGCAAGCCGCTCGGCAACGGAGATCATGCCAGCCAGGTCATCGCGGGGAGATCCGTCCTTGAGAGCGGCGGCAATGGTGTCTTGAACGAGCTTGGTCCGCGCGCCGGGACGATCTATAGCGGTTCGCTCGGAAAGTCGCAGGGACTCGGCCGGCTCAGACAGGGCGGCAAGATTTCGGAAGAGGATGTGGGCCAGGCTCAGCGAGGTCGTAGAACGGATGGATCCAATGGATTCGAGAGAATTCGGCTCGACCGACCGGACATGGCCGGTTAATTGACTCCACGTCCACTGCCTATCCCAGCGGAAGCCATATCTCTCATTCGGCGAACCGCCTCGGGTTTCCAGTCTACCGCCGGCAGTAACTCCGGAAGCAAGAATAACCAAAAGAGCGCAGAGCAAAAGCCGCCAAACTGCCCGTGGCATTACCGCCCTCCCGCATAAAGAACTGTTTGTACATTTTATCATGGGCAGACCGGGCGCGCAAGGCTTTGGCCCCAAAATGCGGTCGCGCCAACATTTGAATGTTTCTACCCATTGTACCGAATAGCACTTACGTATGTAGACATAACTCTGTCTTACAAAATCTGCGCCAAATAGCATATACTTTGTATAACAAAGTACTTTATGAGAATAATCAGTCTGATCGCAAACAAGATAAATAGAAAGGATTGCTGAATGAACGGCACGCTTAACTCGACAAATCCTCGAACCGACCCAGGCAGGCAGGTAATTCTAGCGCGAGTCGCCGGATTCTGTTTTGGAGTCCAACGGGCAGTGGAGATCGCGGAAGCCGCCAGACGGAGTCTGAGGGGCGACGTTTCGATGTATGGCCCGATCGTACACAACGATTCCGTGGTGCAGCGCCTACGCGACCAGGGAATCCGGGCGGCCGAGCGAATCGACGATCTCCCCGGAGGGTCCGTCATCATTTCGGCGCATGGAATCTCTTCAAACATACGATCCAATCTGACTAAGCATGGTCTAAACGTGATCGATGCGACCTGTCCGTTCGTTACGAAGGTCCATCGAATGGCACGGTTGCTGCACGAGCAGGGATATCGAGTCATCATTCTCGGTGAGCGCAACCACCGGGAGGTCGAGGGGATCGTCGGGTCCTTGCGAGACATGGGCGGCGCGGCGGACGTCGTTTCCGGTCCGGAAGAGGCGCGTAAGGCGAATCTCATCGGGAAGATTGGTGTAGTGAGCCAGACAACCCAACGAAACGCGGATTATGCGTCGACGGTGGCAGCCATCTGCGAGACGGCTAGCGAAGTGCGGGCAATCAACACGATCTGCGGAGCGACCGATGAGCTCCAGGAGGCCGCCGTGGAACTTGCCCGGAGAGTCGAAGTCGTGCTCGTCATCGGCGGCAAACAAAGCGCGAATTCGGCCCGTCTGCGCGCGCTTTGCGAGGAACAAGGAGTTCAGGCATACCAGATCGAAACGCGCGACGATATCGACGAGGGCTGGCTCGACGGCAAGAACCTGATCGGCCTGACCGCGGGCGCATCCACACCGGATTGCTTAATAGAGGATGTCGCGCGCCACCTCAGCGGCGGTGAACTACCGGAAGACTGGGAATTGAGGCATCCGGATGAATGTAATTAGTGTAGTGTCTCAGTAATGTCATTACAACGACGGCAAAGTGGCAAGAGCGTCATTCCGAACTGCCTTTGTGAGGAATTTGTTTTGTTTTTGCATGGTAAGGGCGAGTCGGAGACACTACATTGGTTAGTGGTGATCTGCTCAGGTTTTGTATTCAGCTAACCTTATATCGTTGGGGCCAAAACCGTTCCTGGCGCGGCAACTTGAGCTACAATGTATGGGAACCTCAACTTGTCGCGCTATTCCTAGCTTGTATGGCAAGAGGAAAGGAACGCTACATGGACTTGGTCGGACGCGTTGCCATTGTAACCGGCGGAGGGACCGGGCTCGGGCGCGCGATTACGCACGAGCTTGCCTCATACGGCGCGTACGTCGCGATCGTCTACTCGCGCTCGGAGGATGAAGCGAGATCGACCGTCGAAGAGCTCAAAGCGAAGGGCGGTCTGGCGGAGGCTTTCAAGGCGGACGTATCAGATCCATCGGACGTAAAACGCGCGGTGTCCGAGACACTGGAACGATTCGGCCGCCTGGATATGCTGTTCAATAATTCCGGCACGACGAAATTCGTCCCATTTCAGGATCTGGAGGGAATGAACGAGGACGAATGGGACCGGATTATGGCCGTCAATGTGAAGGGCCCCTGGATGATGGCAAGGGCGGCAGCTAACGCGCTGCGAGCTCAGCAGGGCGTTATTGTGAATGTCTCCTCTATTGCAGGTCTTCGGCCGGGCGGATCGAGCCTCGGCTACTGCGTTTCCAAGGCGGCCCTTATCCACCTGACGACATGTCTCGCGGCCGCGATGGCGCCGGACGTGCGCGTTAACGCGCTTGCCCCGGGCTTGTTTCTAACACGGTGGACGGCGGGTTTCAGCCAGGAGCGCATCGAGGCCATGAAAGACCGCACGCCTCTGAAACGAACGGTTGGCCTGGAAGACCTGGCGCGCATGGCGGTGGAGCTCGCCCGGAACGACAGCATGACAGGTGAGACGGTAGTAGTGGATGCGGGGCTTGCGAATGCCTAAACTTTGCGACGGCTATCGAAAAATGCCGGTATAGCTGCCCCTCCTCGGAGCATGCACAAATGCTATTGCAGTCCAACACTCTTGTGGCAACCAAAGATCAAGGCGGAACCTCGCTAGAAAAGCATACGGACCGGCGTCCCACCTTGCTCGTCTTCCTCCGCCACTTCGGGTGAATCTTCTGTCGCGAGGCGGTCGCCGGTATCGCGAAGCTCCGTTTGTCAATCGAAGCCCAGGGAACACAGGTTGCGTTCGTCCACATGGAAAGTGAAGAGCAAGCCGCCGTGTTCTTCGCACGCTACGGACTTGCAGACATACCCCGCTTCAGCGATCCGGAGCAGAAACTCTACGGGGCCTTTGGACTGAAGCGAGGCACGCTAAATCAGTTGCTCGGCCCGAAGGTTTGGCTTCGCGGCGCGGGCGCCTTCGTTCACGGACACGGCTTTGCACGGCCGCAAACAGATCCCTTGCAGATGCCCGGTGCGTTCCTGGTCTATCATGGAAGGATATTGAAGGGCGGTCCGCACAAAACCTCCGCCGATCGGCCGGACTACCTCGCGCTCGCGCGATGCGATGGTCCCGGTTGTCGGCCCGCGGATAACCCCGAGGAATCTCCCAGTGCGGCGGACGCTCGTAATACGGAATAACCTGGGCGAAACACGTTTCAAAAGGAGCAGCGAATGGAAGTGCGCTCGACCGCGAGTTCGGGAATAGTGGATTTATTGGACCGGCAGATCGAGGACCTGACGCAGCGAATCAAGCTGCAAGCCCAGGTTCGCAAGACAGAGGCGGTTCAGAATATACGCGAACGGCTGCTCGGGACGCTCGCGCCGGATTCCGGGAACAAGCTGGACTTTTCCGCTTAGACGCAGAAAGCGCCCGGCAGGTTTGCATGCCGGACGCTCAACACTCAACACTCAAGCCAGCACTTCCGCAATCGGCTCGCCGTCGTAGTTGATCCTTACCGGGCGGTTCTGCGGAGTTACGTATTCCTTGTCGCTGTTGACGCCGAGCGCTTTGTAGATCGTCGCTGCAACATCCTCCACGCGGACAGGCCGGTCTTTCGGGCGCTCGGCGCGCTCGTTGGAGCTGCCGACGGCCATCCCGGTCTTTACGCCGCCACCGCCCATGCAGACGACCATCGATTCCGACCAGTGGTCGCGGCCCGCGGAGGAATTGACCTTCGGCGTTCGACCGAATTCGCCCATCCAGACGACGAGAGTAGAATCGAGCATTCCTTTCTGCTTGAGGTCGTCCAACAACGCCGCGTAGCCGGTATCCAGCGTCGGTAGGAGATGGCCTTTGAGGGACTTGAAATTATCCGTATGTGTGTCCCAGCCGCCGAAATTCACCGTAACAAACCTCACGCCGGATTCGACCAGCCGCCGGGCGAGCAGGCAGCTCTGCCCGAACGAGTTTCGGCCATAAGACTCGCGAATCTTGTCCGGCTCGTTCTTCAAATCGAAGGCCTTCTTCGCAACCGGCGAGGTAATCAGGCTGTAGGCCTGCGCGTAGAACTCGTCCATGGTGGTGACAATCTTCTGCTTCTGCTCGGTCTGCCTCTGGAATGTGTCGAGCGCCTCCAGGATGTTCTTGCGGCGGCCGATACGTTCCAGGTCCACGCCGTTTGGAGGGGAAACGTCCTTCACCGTAAACCCGGGATTGTTCGGGTCTCCATTGATGTTGAACGGATTGTACTGCGGACCCATGTATCCGGCTCCGCCGTAGCCAAACTGGTATCCGCCAAACATGATGTAGGGAGGCATCCCTTCTTGCGGACCTTTTTCGCGCGCCAACACCGAGCCATAGGCGGGGTAGGTCACGGTCGGGTTTCCGGGGTAGCCGGTGAGCAGGTAGTGGGTGGCGGTCTCGTGGGAAGCATCCGGCGACGTCACCGACCGGAGAATCGAGAACTTATCCATCTGCTTCGCCAGCTTGGGAAGTTGGTCGCTCAGTTGAATGCCGTTGACGTTCGTCGGAATGGCTTTGAACTCGCCGCGTATTTCAGACGGCGCATCGGGTTTGGGGTCGAAGGTATCGATGTGGCTTGGGCCGCCGCCCATCCAGAGAAGAATGCACGCCACGTCCTTCTTGCCTGGAGTGGCGCTTGCCATCTTCAGGAAATCCGGCAATGTCAGCCCCAGGGCCGTCAGCCCTCCCACGCGCAAAAAGTCGCGCCGGGTAATTCCGTCGCAATCCGTATGCTTACCAAGTTGCAAGTCAAACATATTCGTGTTCTCCGTGGATAACTCAACTATCAAATGAGCGAAACCTTCGCATTCGGGCGCACGATCCGAATTACCCGGCCCGATAAATCTGCAGACTCCCGGATTGCCGAATGGATTCGTTCAGCAAGTCCGCGATAATCAAAATCGAACGTACAAAGGATCATCCCATAGTGACTGGGGTTCCTACCGTGCAACCGAAGGAAATCCCGCCGATTTTGCGATAGAACGATCCTGTTCGTCGATATAGCATAAGCGAGAACATCTGAATCTGGAATTCGCCGGTTTGCGTTCCCTGCCTGCAGAGCTGTAAGGACATCGTGACCTAACCCGAGGAGCGCATCCACTATTTCCCTTTCGAAATTCTCGTCCGCATAGAACGACGCCATCTACTCCTCGTCCGATTCATTCTCCTGAATTTCACATTGAATCTCGTTCTGGTTCGCCTGTGCAAATGTGAAGGCGTTTGCCAGATCGAGCGGACTTAGATGCGGGTATGCGCCAAGGATTTTAGAATCGGAAGCGCCGAGCTCGTGCAATCGCCATATGCCCCAAACGGTTATTCGCGTTCTGCCGATACAGGCCGATCCTCCGCACACTCCCGGTGTCTTGTAGATTCCTGGGAATACTTCTCCCTCTTCGCGGCTGAGCGCTTCGACAACCATTGGTTTGTTCGCCATCTTACGTGTCCTAAACCTGTTAATGGACAGCGACAGATCACTAAGACAGGAATCTCATCCCAGCCAACCGCTCCCATCAATAGTATTATACGCCGTTAATGGTTAAATACGAACTCCTTGCTATTGAGCAGCGCCCAGAGAATGTCTTCCATGACGGCTCGACGGTCTTTGTCTTTGGCGTCCTGCGTTCTCGGCAGCTTCGCTTGAATCGGAAGACCGGGCGCCGGCTTTCGGGGCAGGAGTCCTGGAGCGTCCACAGTCGCGGTCACGGCCTCGCGCGCCTTTGAGATCTCCTCTGGCTTCGGCTGCCGGTTGAGCGCCTTGAGATAGAGCGTTTCGATGATGTCATTATCGGATTTCTTTGACTCGATCAGCTTTGCCACGGTTCCCTGGCCGTTGCGGACCTTGTTGTTCATCAGATCGCTCATCATCAAGTCCAGCGCCTGGCCCATGTTCGGTTCGGCGGCGCGCTCGCATTCGCAAGCGATCGCCCTGGGCGCGCGGCCAAATGTGTCAAGGAATTCGGAATCGATCTTTGGGTCCGGAAGCTGAATGGCCCGAAAACCGAGCGGCAGTCCGTTGAACTTGTCGCGCGCGCCCGTTGCCGCGTCGATCGAGTCGAGCATCACTTCCGCGGGCAGCCGCCGAATGAAGTAGTGCGTGTAGAACATCGTATCCGCGGCATTGGATTTCGTCACGTCGGCGCTGAGCTGATAGGCGCGCGAATTGCAGATTGACCGGATCAGGCTTTTCAGGTCGTATTTCTGCGCGATGAAATCCTTGGCGAGCGCTTCGAGAAGCTCCGGATTGGTCGGAGGATTTGTCACACGCTGGTCGTCGATTGGCTCGACCAGTCCGCGTCCCATCAAATATCCCCAATAGCGGTTGGCGATATTCCGGGCGAAGATCAGGTTGTCGCGCGTAATCCAGTCGGCCAGAACAGAACGACGGTCTCCGCTAACATCCGGATCTGGTTCGATCAGATCGGCCGTCTTTGTGCCACGAATCTTCATGATATCCGGGTATCCGCCCAGCGGCGTCGGCTTCATCAACTGATTGGTCTTCGGATGGTAGACGTCTCCGCCGTTATTCAACCGCACCACCGTCTCGCCGCCAAATATGCCGAACTCCTGGCTGTTCTTCTGGCCGATCCGGGCGAAGAACGCCGCAAACTTGTAGTAGTCCGCCTGGCTCCACTTTTCGAACGGATGATGATGGCAGCGGGTGCACTGCATTCGCATCCCAAGGAAGACCTGTGCCGTCGTTTCGCAAAGATCGGGAGGGTTGCTGGCCACCCGAAAGTAGTTGGCGGGGCCGGTGGTGAACGTGCTTCCTTGCGCGGTCAAGAGATCTCGTACAGTCTGATCGAACGGGCGATTGTCGCGGAACTGGTCGTGAATCCAGTTCGTGAAGCTCCACATTCCCTTCGGCCCGCCCAGCTTTTCGCGGTTGCTGCGGAGAAGGTCGCCCCATTTTAGGGTCCAATAGTCGGCGTATTCCGGACGATTGAGTACCTTGTCGATGAGCTTGGCGCGCTTGTCCGCAGACGAATCTCCGAGGAACGCCTGCACGTCCTCCGGTGAAGGCGGAGTGCCGATCACGTCCATAAAGAGACGACGGACAAAAGTTGAGTCATCGCACTGTCCGCTCGGAACGAGGCCCAACGACTTCCACTTGTTTGCGACAAACCGATCTACAAAAGTCGTCTCGGGCACGGCCGGATATCTTGCGATCCAGGCGTAAGGAGACGTTATGCGCGCGACCGTCGCCTGGCCGCCGAAACGGATCATCACGCTCGTTTCTCCAGGACCGGCGGCCTTTGCGATCCCGTCCGGCGTCACCGACGCAACGGAATCATTCAGCGCTTGCAGTCGGGCCCATCGCGTAACGTCTCGTACTACTCCATCCGAATAGGTCGCCTGGACCACCAGCGTTTGCTCCTTGCCTTTCGTGAGGTTTCGCTGCTGCGGGAAGACGTCGATCCTGGTTACCTCTGGGTCTTTAGGCGTTGGGCCCGGAGCGCCATCCTGAAGCCAGGCAACCAGAAGCTTGTAGTCGTATGAGTTCACCCCGAAGCGGCTGCCGCCCTGATGTGGCAGGCCAAGTGTGGGTTTCAACAGCACGAGGCTGTGCGTTGGATCCGTAAGCTGGGTCCGGCGCCCGCCTGCCTGTTTGACGATCGCGAAGTAGTCGACGTCCGGCTCGAATCCCAGCAGTGAGAGCTTGAATCCGGCCTTGCCATATTGCGAGCCATGGCATGAGCCCTGGTTACAGCCGGCTTTGGTTAGGATCGGGACGACTTCGCGAGTGAATTCGATTGGCTTGCGTTTGGCAGCATCCGAAACCAAAACTTTGACTGAAGCCGTTTGTCCCGCGCAGACAACCTTGACCGTGGCTTCTCCATTGGAAACGGGTCGCAGCACCCGATCGGCGCTGGCGGCAACAATCTTCGAATTGGCGCTGGTAAGGATCGCATCCCGCGTCACGTCCGCAATTGATCCATCCTTGAATCGCGCCGTAACGACGACTCTCCCCTCAGCCCGTGTGCCGGCGAGCGGAATCTCTTTCGGTTCCACACTGATTCCAATTGGAATGGGCTTTGGAGCAGCAACGGAGCGGTTGGCGAGTGTCTGGGAAGCGGGGCGTGGCGCTGCGCTCCGAGCTCTAACGCCCGGAGCCGCAATGGACGGCAAATGTAAGACGATCGACGCAGTGAAAACTGCGAATCCCAGGAAGAGCGCCGATCGGTCTGGTCGTTCACCTCTCATGTCGTACCTTCCCAGCAATGATTTCAACGCGGCACTTGTATTATACATCGACACTAGCCGGCGGTCAACTCGGCGTTTTGCCGTGGACGAAACACAGCCTTTTCCGCACGGTGCCGGCATGCAGAATTAGATATCGGATCGTTCGAGAATGTTTCGGCAAGTTTATGGCGGAAACCTGCGATTATTCCGGAGAATCCTTTGTTACCGGTGAAACGAGGTTCGATATACGGAATAAGGTTGTGGGATAGCCGTCCCGTTCAGATGTCGGCGCACTTGAACGAGGGCGCGGATTCGTTTGCGCCAGGCGATCCCAGGCCGGCTCGCAAGGGCGGAGAGAGCGTGTGCCTACTCCTTCGGCCGAAACACCAGCGCCCGGGACTGACGTTCGCTCACGACGGCGAATAGTTGAGCTTCCGGGTGCGCGCCGCCGAGAGTTCGGCGCGTAACGATTTGCCGCAGCCGTTCAGCGCAGACGCTGCGTAACTGCGGCAATTGAGCCGTACGCCCGTCAAGGGCGACGGGCCCGCGGAGTGGTAATACCATCGGGTCCTTTGGCCGTAAAAATCTCGCGGCCATGGGACCCGCTTGGGTTCTGCTTTAGAATGCCCATCGTTCGGAAACTTAAACGTTTCACCATTTACGATGGTTCTTCACTGGCGATTCCTCAGCATGCCTGGTTCAATAGAGACGAGATCCCGCTTATACAGTTCTTCTGCATGTAACAAAGGAACCCGCAGACAAGCGCTTTTCTGCCGATGGACTCCAAAACCCACGGGCTTAAAGACTCCGCAGGGCTAATTGTGATGAAGTATCGCTAAATCGCCAATGTCCGTATTGATTGTGACACGTATCCATGTCTGCAATCTTTCAGGAATCCCTCGTCGCAGGGATCGTCCTCCCAATTCTCGCCTTAGACCAAACAATCTGGACAAACGCCTATTGGTCGAGTATAATACGACCCGTCCATTGGTATCTTAAGAGTGCCGGCTGATGTCATTGATAAAGTCGTGCGATAAGAGTGGCATGATATTGGCGGATCGGCATTATAAATGGAATTAAGGCGTGGCGCCATCGTCTAGCGGTCAGGACAGGGGGTTCTCAGCTCTCAAGCCGGGGTTCGATTCCCCGTGGCGCTATACAGTTTGTTGGGTAATAGGGTCGTTGGGTTCGCTGGCTTCGCTCCTCATGTCCCGTCCCCAATTACTCGATTACCCAATTACCCCATTTCGAGGGCGGTTAGCTCAGGGGTAGAGCGCTTCGTTGACACCGAAGAGGTCATAAGTTCAAATCTTATACCGCCCACCAAGAAAGAGCGTTCTGCGGCGATTCACGCTCAATCTCAGCGCTTAGTTGGTGTCTTGACGGCCCCTCCAAACATCGAATTGGAGGGAGGCTTGAAAGACTCAGCGCTTGGTTTCGCAAAAACCGGTGACGGGATTCCCGTCCCCGAACTGGAGCGAAACGCCCAGGGATGGCTTCTGGACTGCGAAATCCGGCAGCATTCCCGCGCCGCCACTGCTACTCGCCGGATCATCCTCGATAAGCTCCTCTGGTTCCTTAGAACCAACGAGTACCCCACCTGCGGCGTACGCGAGCTGCGCGGATTTCTCGCCTACCTAACCCGAGGCCATGAGAACGCTGGCGGCCGATGGGGCAATCCCCAGCTTGCCCGGCCGGTCCGGCCCCGCACCGTCCATACCTACCACGGCCACTTACGCACCTTCTTCCGGTGGATGATCGCCGAAGGAGTTTCCGATTGGTCTCCTATGGAAGCGGTCTCGGCCCCAATCGCGCGCACTGATCAAGTTCGGCCATTCAGTGAGCAACAAATAGCCGCCTTGAGGCAGGTCGCAAAGTCCACGCAAAATGCCCGCCGTCACGAGGCCGTGGTCTCGTTCCTATACGACACCGGCGTTCGGGCATCCGAACTCTGTGCTCTTTCGATGAAAGATCTCGATCAGTAGGGACGGCGTTGCAACGTGTTAGGTATTTCATGGGTTGGAATGAGCGCATTCTGGGCGAACGTGTTTGCCTCCTGTTCCTCCGCCGCACTGTAATCAACGTCATCGCTTTCAAGGACGAGTTGCTTCTTCGAGTGCTTTAGTATGTGAGCCCCGACGATGTTAAGTTACAACCATCACAGTACGCTCAGTCTCCCGTTTGAGGCTCCTGCCGGAGGCAAGCTCCTTAACAGTTCGTCTGATTGTAGGAAGCCGGCGCGTGGCTAACGAAATGATGCAGGCCGTCGCCGTCTCTATCATTCTTCTGTTTGTGTTACGATGAATCATTATTATGGTGCGGCACTTAGGCCGGGATACAACGCGCAATCCACAACATCGATCAGTCGTCCCATGAAGCCGGGCTATTCTGCGAGGCACCCGAGCCACCCCTGCAGAGTCAGAGTTGCAGTTGTAGGTTTTCTTTTCCGCGATTTGGCGGATTTCAGGAATGCTGCCGGCCGCTAAAATGGTCCGCGTCGGCGGTGATGAGCGGCAGCCTTCCCGAAAAGCGCAAGGAGGGGATTGTTACGCGCGAGCGTAATCTGAAGGAAATTATATACCACGGAGAGGGACTACCGATGAGAGTTGGCAAATGGATGCCGGCCGTACTATTCGGAGCATTGCTCCTGTTCTCGCGCACAGCCGTCGCGGCACAGACTGCCGGAGCGCGGCAGCCGTCGGACAACCAGTCTGATTGGTCAAGCTATGGCGGAGGTCCTGACGGAAATCGCTATTCGAGCCTCACTCAGATAAACCGCTCGAACGTCTCCCAGCTTCAGGTCGCATGGGTCAATCAGTGGATAATTGGAACAGTGATGTAAGAGTGTTCCGGACACGCACTGATAGAAAGCAATGGCCGCCCGGTCAGAGCGACCGAACGGCCTAAGTAAGGGCGTGGAGGATTCGAATCTTGTGCCGCAGTCTCTCAGCCGAACGAGCTACCGGACTTCTCCACCCCGCATCATCGTTCCTATGGCCACCTAGACTGGCACAGGCACCGAGACTTCGCGAGCCTTCCGCACAAGGTTCTACGAACGGCAAAGCCAATATCCGACCTGCATTTGCTTCGAGGTTATCTTAGCGCTTTCGACGGAGCGAGAGGCCCATCCCCGTAAAAGCGGTTCCCAATAGCAACGCCAACGCGCCTGGTTCAGGAACGCTTGCGGAGTGGTAGGTCACAGAGAAGTCATCGAAATAAGTTTCCCAGGCAGGGCGCCAACTAGGACCAAACAAAAAGAGATTCACAGTGTCGAATGGCTGACCATGCGGGCTGGAATATACCTTAGTGCCATCGGCTAGTAGGCTCACGCCGTCCGGTTGGCTGTCAATCACCCACTCATGCCAGCCTCCAGTACGGTCAATCGCAGTAGGAAGAGAATGCTGCCCATCCGGCTGGTAGTAGTAGACGGAACCGTTCTGACCTGGCCCCAGGTCATAATCGTATGTGCCGAGCGCCAGAACATCATTCGCAGAGTGCGAATTCCAGACCTGGAAATAAATGTAGTTCGACGAAATCCTATCCGCTCCTGAATCATAGGCCCATACCGAGGTGCGTCCGTATACAGGAGTATCGAACATATGGTCGAGATGGATCCATTTGTCCAGTCCTGTGTTTGTTGAAGTGAACTTCACGGATTGATTACCGCTGTGAACCTGTTCCGACGAGAGAGAGATGAATCCTGATATGGTGACTGGTTTCCAAAAGGAGTTGATATTCTGGCCCTCGAAACCATCAACGTAGAGAGATTGCGCCTTGCCAGAGTTGACAGTTTGAAAGGAGAGCAGAATGCCTATGCACCCTGACAGAAGCGCCGAACGGAGATTCTTAAACATCGGAGGATCCTTTCGTATGAAGTGATTCAGTTGTTTCTCGATTTCACGTTGAGAATGTCTACTTGCGTGCCGGCTGGGGCGACTGTGCAGATAAAGAGCCAGATCGAGACTGTTGCAGGCGCCTCCTTTCTGAGAAACTGACTCAGTCCATGTAGGTTGGGGCGGTATGCCTACTGAGGGGACCTACATTCAGCTCGCCATCGGAATCAGAACGGAAGGCCGTTTCTGTCCCCTCCGGAGCATGCGTGTGTGTATTATAGAGGCCTACTCGCCTCTGTTTCGGATTGTCACGTCCCCGTCACGTCTCAAGGCTATTGGGACGAAATTGTCACGGATGCGTCCGCGTAGAGAGGGGAATGTCGCTGGGGTTTCGGCTATGGAGCGAGCTATTCATCTGCTTCTACAAAACTAGGCGTGTGGTAGAGCCTGATCTGCTTATCATGACTGAGTACCGCCAACGATTTGCCGTCCAGAGAGAAGGCGACGCTGTCGATCTCGCGCTTGAAATCTCGGAAGGCACAGACTTCCCGCTTAGTGGAGACGTTCCAAAGCCGCACGGTCTTGTCTTGTCCTCCCGTGGCGAGAGTCTTACCGTCGGGCGAGAAGGCGATTGACCCAGCCATCCCGATGTGCGCCAACCATTCGGCAGCCTCCGACTTGTTGGTCAGATCCCAGAGTCTGACCTTTCCCGACCAGTTGGCAGCGGCTAGCATTTTCGCGTCAGGCGAGAAGGCGAGGGAAAGCACGGGGTTCGTATGCTTCGGGGATATCCAGAGACGCTGTCTTGAGTGGGTACCCCACAAACTGATGATGGCGGGGTCCCCACACGCTACAGCCACCATTTTGCCATCTGATGCGAAAGCCAGTGCATCAATGGTCCCCGTTCGCCCATTGGGATCAAGACGCGTTTCCACCTCGATAGGGGTCGTCTGCCGCCGGGCAGGAACATCCCAGAGAACGATCTTGCCGTCCGATGTGCCCGTCACCAGTGTTTTGCCGTCGGGAGACAAAGCAGGCGAGCAACTACGATCTCCGCGAAAAGACACCGCTCTCTTGCGTTGCGCAAAGTCCAACAAACTTATGGTCCTCTGGTCCGCGCTGTACATGAATTGCCGGAGGTTGCCGTCTGGATAGAAGGTGAGCGCGTTCCTGCCGGCGGAGGTTGTTGGCAGCATAGTAAATTCCTCCTCCCAATGTTTCGCGTCCCAAACCTTGATTTCGTCGACTGCGCTGGAAGCCAGTTTTGTCCCGTCCGGCGAGAAGGCGACGGAGGTCACTCTGGCCCTATGGCCGATGTACCTATGAATTGATTCTTGTGTGGCGACATTCCACAAGCGAACGGTCATGTCCCAGCTTGCTGTCGCCATGGACCTCCCGTCCGGTGAGAAGGCCATTCCGTTTATGAGACCAGTGTGTCCCTGAAGGGGGGATCTTTTGCGATGCAAGGGCAAATCCCACAGGTCTATTACGCCGTCGCTTCGTCCAGCGGCCAGGATATTGCCATCGGCGGAGAATGCCACTGCCGTAAGAAGTCTTGGTTCGCTTGCTTGTGACGAATAGTCGTGAGATAAGACAGCTTTCTCATGCGGCTTGGAGACATCGTAGAGAACGAGTAGATTATCGACTGTTGCCACAGCCAACAGGGAGTCTTTCGGCGAAAACGCCAACGTTCCGCTGTACCCTACGCCGTGTTGCAGGGTGGCAAGCCGCCTGGGATGTGATGTCACGTCCCAGAGGATCGTTTCCTTAGTGCTGGCGGATGCCATGCGCTTACCATCACGCGAGAAGGCGAC
>JBGPOG010000015.1:0-19062 GCA_041487935.1 Chthonomonadia bacterium
CTCCACACTTCCACATCCAAACACCCCCATACCTCCACACTCCCACACCTCAACACCTGACGAACACTTGGGAGAGCCGGAAGGCTTCATCCACCTCGGCCTATTCGACAAGCAGAACTGGGGATTGATTATTTACGATGAGGTGCACCTGCTGCCGGCGCCGGTGTTCCGCGTGACGGCGGAGATCCAGGCGCGGCGGCGTCTGGGGCTGACGGCGACGCTGGTTCGCGAAGATGGCCGCGAGGACGACGTATTCTCGCTTATCGGGCCGAAGAAATACGACGCGCCCTGGAAGGAGCTGGAGAAAGAAGGCTGGATCGCAACCGCACTCTGCACGGAAGTGCGTATCCCGATGGACGGCGGCGTTCGCTTGGAGTACGCCGTCGCCGAGCGGCGCGACAAATACCGGATCGCGGCCACCAACCCTCGCAAGGACGATGTCGTATGGGCGCTCCTCCGCAAGCACAAGGACGATAACGTATTGATCATCGGCCAATACCTGGACCAGCTAAACAAGCTTGCGGACGCTTGCGGCGCGCCGCTCATCACCGGCAAGACCGCCCAGCGCGAGCGCGAGAAGCTTTACGCGGAATTCAAGGCAGGCGAATGGAAGCGGCTGGTTGTGAGCAAGGTCGCCAACTTCTCCATCGATTTGCCGGACGCGAACGTGGCCATCCAGGTCTCCGGCACCTTCGGCTCGCGCCAGGAGGAGGCCCAACGCCTGGGCCGCATCCTCCGCCCCAAATCCGATGGCAGCCTGGCGCACTTCTACACGCTGGTCACCAGAGACACCAACGACCAGGAGTTCAGCATCCACCGCCAGCTCTTCCTCACCGAGCAGGGGTATCACTACGAGATTCTGGACGAGCATGAGGTGCTTGATGCAAGATAATCAGTCTTAACAGACGTTCTGCAGGTGCAGATAAAACTAGCCAAAATGAAAAAACCACGCCTTC
Source organism: Chthonomonadia bacterium (assembly GCA_041487935.1). Classification (GTDB taxonomy): domain Bacteria; phylum Armatimonadota; class Chthonomonadetes; order Chthonomonadales; family CAJBBX01; genus JBGPOG01. The sequence goes on from JBGPOG010000015.1 coordinate 957, forward strand.
CCGATGTAAGCTCATGGCAACCGAGGACAGAAGCAGCCGACACTTTACAGGCGGGCTTTCAGAAGCGGTGTACTCAGATTGAGGAATCCATCCTTGTTCGGTCGCGCCACGAGCGGTCGGCGAACATTGATGAGTTCGACTCGGGGATTGGAGTCGAGGACATCGTGAGGCAGGAGTTGGCGCGGCTTTGCCCCCGGCGTTACTCGATACGATCGGGAGTGATAAATGACAGTCTAGGCAGGACTGCCGGAGACTTCGACGTGGTGGTCTTTAACGATCTGTGGTTTCCCGTCGTCAAAGCTGGGGCTACCGAGAATTCACGCAGATTCCATTATCCCGTGGAGGGTGTGTATGCTGCAATAGAGATCAAGCAAACACTTACCTACAAAGAGCTAGATCGAGCGATGGAAAAACTCGTTGCTGGCCACCGCCTCGAGAGACCCAGGACTTTCGCAAACCGTCTCGTGGAAAATCGAGACTTGGATACCTGCTTTCATGGACTTACAAATCCTCTCTACTCGGCAATTATGGCAACGCGCTTGCCGCCACAGGTAACTTTTGAGGATTTGGTTAACCGTTTCTTTGACGTCAACAAGCAACTTAGGCGCCTGGAAGTCATTCGTTGCCTGTGCGTCCTTGGCGAAGGTTGCGTTACTTGGGGGTACTACACTGAAGAGTGCGAGCTTCGACCAGCCCGCTTTATGCGCGACGATCTCTTTCATCCAATTGTCCCTATCTTGCATCGTGTACCGAAGATCGAGTCATCCCTATATCCATTCGCTTGCGACTTGTTGATGCATTTGTATCACTCTGTGCTTGGCGCAGAAGATATCGCCTGGATATACGGCCCGGACTCGCCTACTATTTCGCGACCGAAGTCCACTGAAATCGCACTGGAACCCGATTTAGAATGGCTCAGTCTGCTTGACCTAGAATACGACGAGCACGGCAATCGCGTGCCAAGACCGATCATAGAGGGTGAATCCGCCAGCACTCTTCACGTCCGGATGGCAAATGAAATCAAGAGGCGAAATCAGAAGAGTCTTGAGGTCGAAGAGTCCGAGAGGGGCTGCCCAAATGAATGATTGGCGGGTCGAATACTTCTTCAAGCAGTGGGGCGGGACGCGCAAGGGCCGGACGGGGCGGATTCTCCACGGACGAACGTTCGATGAAATGCCTGTCGTCGACAGTACTTACTCACCGCTGTCTGCTGCGTAGCCGACCTGGCAGGCGCTTGCTCCTGAGATCCGTTTGCTTTCCGCATACATCCAAATCTAGTGCTCCCACTCGTCTCGCGTATCAGGCTGCTTGTTGCGCCGAATTCTTACCAGATCGCCTTCTGATACGCTTGTACCGGGATCGACTACGGCTGCCCGGGACCGGTCGAGCCGCACTTCCAGGACCCGCAGTTGACCGACTATCCGCTCGGAAGTCCAGACGACGTTGTCCTTGCTGTCCTTAATCGTATCCAGGCGGATGACGTCCACGCGGTCGCCCACGCGCAACCGATCGCTGCCTCCCAGACTTATAATGGCCTCGCCGCCCGGCGTCACTGCCAGCACCGCCCCGTCGCCGGCATTTACGATGCCGGCCAGCTTCATCACCAGTCCATCCACGGCTTTGCGCGCGGCCTTGCCGAGCGAGCTTTCCGACCACTCCTTGCTTCCAATGTCGATTCCGCCCAGGTTAATGGTGCGGCCGCTAATGAAACCGCCAAGCACAGTGCCTCCGTGTTGAACCTGCTTGCCCTCCGCCGTCGACGCGGAGGCTACGGCTCCCGTCTTCACATCCAGCAAACGCGCGTCCAGCACGACCCGGGCGGTGCTTGTGCGCACTTGAAGACCGGCGACAGGTCCCAGAGCGATTGCACCGCCGATACGGTCGTCTTTCACTCCGAACTCCGTGGCTTTGACCTCCAGCAAATAGTCCGCACCCAGGACCTTGCCGGCAGGCACGGCCGTCGCCGGGTCCACGACGCCTTCGCGCACAAGCTGCTGCTCCCGCACGATCGCGTCCAGAGCTTGTCTTTCGATCACGCGGACGCCAGCCTTGCGCAGCGCAGTGGCCATCATATCACCGACCACTCGATCCACCTGGTTTCCACCGGTGTTGGCAAGCGTGATCACCGCGATTCGCGCGCCCGCCGGCAGAGTAAACGAGTCTGATGGCCGGTTATGGGACTGTGCCATGAGCGGGGCACACGCGACGATCACGCCGCAATACAAATAGACCGCGAGACGGGCCAAGTTGCTCGACATACACGTTACCCTCCATTCCAATCGTTCCGATCCTCCATCTTATTTAACGATTTGGATTCGTTTTAGTTGTATTCTATTTGTGGCCGGGTGTTTCAGAGTCTCTAGAACGCTCCTATTTTCGATATCGTGATTGCGGCTCTTCGCGGACCAAGCCGATCACGGCCTGCTACGGCCCAATAGCCAGAGCACGCGCCGGAGGAGTGCGCTCATGCCATGCGACCTTCTTATCCACAAGGCTTACCCGAACATGGACGAAGCAGTCGCGAGCCTAACCGGCCTGCGGTGCGTCTGGCGTATGGCGCGTGATCGGCGTAGTGTCTTCGCGACCATCTACGTCATTATGAGCCGGACCTTGAAGAACTGACCCCGCGGTGGGAGCATCTCTTTCAGCCATGACCCGCGACCCAATCGTTGTCATCGGAGCCGGGGCAGCCGGTATTCTGGCAGCCTGGCGGGCAGCTTCGCTCGGCGCTCCAGTCGTGCTCGTCGAGAAAAACGACCGCATCGGCATCAAGATCCTCATCTCCGGAGGGGGCAAGTGTAATGTCACCCACGACGGTCCCATTGAAGATCTCCTAAAGGCCTTCCGGCCGAACGAAGCGCGGTTTCTTCGGCCCTCCTTCTACCGCTTCACCAACCAGGATATCGTCGAGATGCTCGCCCGGCGCGGGCTTGGGGTCTATACGCGCCCGGATGGGCGCATCTTTCCCTCCGATGGAACCGCTAAAGACGTGGTTGCTAAACTTGGGCAGTTCCTGGACGAAGTAGGAGTCCGCGTTCGGCTCAAATCGGGGGCAACCGGCGTCGAATCAAATAAAGGGTGGGTCACCGGGGTGCGAGTTGGGAATGAGTTGATATCGTCTTCAAGTGTTATCCTCGCGGTTGGCGGGAGCTCCTTTCCCGGCGCCGGAACGACTGGTGACGGCTTCACATGGGCGCGAGAATTGGGCCATACCGTCGTTAAGGTCCGCGCGGCACTTGCCCCGATCTTCCTTCAACCCCAGCCTTCCGAGGATTGGGCGGGGGTCGCGTTGCGCGATTGCGTGCTAAAGGCGCGCCAGAACGGCAAAGAGATTGCTCGCTGGCGCGGTGACCTGCTCTTCACGCATCGCGGCATCTCCGGACCGGCTGTGCTGGGGATCAGTCGCGAGGTCGCCGAGAAGCGTGAGCGCGGCCCTGTGTCTTTGGAGGTCGATCTCGTTCCGGAGATTTCATATGAGGATTTGAGAGACAGGATTCTTAAATCCACGCGGGAGCATCCAAGGCGGCTTATCAAGTCGTTTGTAGAGGAGATCGCGCCGAACCGATTGGTCGAGCCAATTCTCGGAACGGCCGGAATCGAAGCGTCCACTTCGGGCGCGTACTTGAACCAGAAGGATCGAAACCGGCTGGTGACGACCCTAAAAGCCTGGTCTCTCGGCCATTCGCACCACGTGTACCTGGAGAAGGGTGAAGTGGTTGCTGGGGGGATCGCTCTGGACGAGGTCGATCCCCAGACAATGCGATCACGAATATGTGAAGGGCTGTATGTCTGTGGGGAAGTCCTGGATGTGGCCGGCCCGGTAGGCGGCTACAATCTGCAGGCGGCGTTCAGCACGGGGTACGTGGCGGGGGAGACTGCGGCCTTGGACTTAATCACGAAGGCGCGAAGGGACGAAGAATACTTGGTTTAACCGCAGAGGACGCTGGGGTTATGTCAGCCTAGGAATGATGTCTTGGTACATGGACTGAAATACTAATCTAATACTATTTTATTCAGGTTTAGTATATTGACTTTGACATGCGGGTGGTATATACTAATTTGACATTGATTAGTAATTCATTAGTAATTACTCATTGGATAGCCGAAGCGAAGGAAAGAACGTGAGAATTCAGCCGCCGCCAACACGACAGACGTTGGAACAGCAGATAAAGAATGATCGCAAGGAAGACGCCTTAAATCGCGTGTGGGAGATATGGCAGGCACATCCCGCGCCATTGGCGAACGGGCAATATCTTCACTGGGATCGGCTCAAACGCTATCCGCCGCCGGGCGATCTTAACCACACGGAGTGGTGGTACGCACTTAAAATGAGCCGCGGGCGCCTTTACATGCCAACTCCTCTTACCGATCGGAACGGGGAGCCGTTCGAATACATTATCACCGATCCCATCCCAGAAAGGCTGCACGAAATCGACCTCGGGGCGGGCGGGGCCATACAAGTGCAAGATCAAATCACGAACGATGAGACCAGAGACCAGTATATCGTCGCATCGCTAATCGAAGAAGCGATTACTTCTAGCCAACTCGAAGGCGCGAGCACGACGCGGCAAGTCGCACAAGAAATGATACGGTCCGCACGTCCACCAAAGGACAAGAGCGAGCGGATGATTTTGAACAACTTTCTGACGATGCGGCAGATTGGGGAGCTGCGCAAACATGCCCTGTCGAAGGACCTAATCTTAGATCTCCACCGGCGAGTAACGCAAGGCACTATGGCCGACGACGCGGAAAGCGGGAGGTTTCGCACCAAGCAGGAACCGATTGTCGTCGAGGATGCCTGGGGAAACATATGCCACAATCCACCTCCCGCGGAACAACTGGAGGAGCGACTGGAGGCCATGTGCCGCTTTGCGAACGGAGATACGCCGGAAGGCTTCGTTCACCCCGCCATCCGATCGATCATTCTCCATTTCTGGCTGGCTTATGACCACCCGTTTGTCGACGGCAATGGCCGTACCGCGCGCGCGCTCTTCTACTGGTCGATGCTTCACCATGGTTACTGGCTAATCGAATTCATATCTATTTCGCGCGTCATCCTTCGCGCCAGGGCGGACTATGAGCGCGCCTACCTTTATACTGAAACTGATGACAACGACTTGACGTACTTCATCCTGTACCATTTGGATGTCATACAAAAGGCGATCGAAAATCTACATAGCTTCATAGATAAGCGAAGGAAAGAGATCCAGGTCGTTGACCTTGCCTTGCGAGATGCCGGCATCCTTAATCACCGACAACGGGCCATCATCAGCCACGCACTCCGCCACCCGCGATTTCGCTACACGATCGAGGGACACAGAGTGAGCCACAACGTCGTGTATCAAACGGCGCGAACAGACCTGCTCGAGTTAAATAAGCTAGGGTTGATGACGGCGAGAAAGATCGGCCGAACGTGGTATTTCACTCCCCGAGAAGATTTGGAAGGCGCGTTGTCTCGCGTATGAGCAGCTGCTTAAAACTGCACGCGCCTACCACATACTCCAGTTCAACCTATTTCTTCGTCGTATAAGGCCAATCGTCCGTCCGAAACGGCGAGGCGTACAGGCCGGCGCCGTTCTGAAGGCTCACCACCGGGAAATTCGCCCAGCCGTAGCGAACCGCAACCGGCTGCAGGACGTGCTCGTTCCAGACGGTCACTTTGTTGCCTTCAATTGTTGCTTTCGCGTTCTGGAATTTGCGGTCCGCGCCTGCGATGGCAAACCCCTTCACCTCTCCGCCGGGCGCGGTCAGGCCGCCATCCGTGTTCTTGAAGGTCAGCTCGATCCGGTTGCCGTTGACTTTCATCTTTGAGACACTAGGACCGAGATATGGCACCTTCTCCTTGTAAGCGATCGCTCGCGCTGCAAGCGCGAGCCGCTGCCCCACCGGCTCCTTCTTCTTTGGATGGATGTCGTTCTCATCTCCGACGTCGACGATCACCGCCTGGGCTGTCTTCGGCACCGTCAGCGCCGTGTAGAGCTGTGAATCCCGGAGCTCCGCCCAGGCCGAATCGACGGGATCGGGCTGGATCTTCATGAAGGGCGCGAGTTGAACGAAGAAGAATGGAAAATCGCCTTCACCCCAGTCTTCGCGCCAGTTCTTGATCATCGTGGGAAAGAGTGTTCGGTACTCCCACGAACGATCGGCGTTCGATTCGCCCTGATACCAGATTGCGCCGCGAATGGCGTAAGGAATAAGCGGCGCGATCATCGCGTTATACAGCGCCATTGGGCGTCCGGCGTCTTTGCGGCGATTGCCTTGAGTGGTGTAATAGGCCAATTCGGGTAGGGCCGAGAGCGCGCTCTTGCTGGTCCATGCTTCCGCCGGCGTCCCGCCGTAGTTAGTACTGATCAGTCCTACCGGCACTTTTCTGTCCTTGCGGAGTTCACGACCGAAAAAGTACGCAACGGCGGAGAAGTCCGGCACCGATTGCGGGGTACAATCGGACCAGTTCGCCCTTACATCTGATAACGGCTCGTCCGTGCCTTGACGCGGGATGGTTACCAATCGTAACTGCGGATCGGCGGACCCATCGATGTTCTGCTGTGCATCGGCACTCGACCTGACGGTCATCTGCATATTGGACTGACCGCTGCAGATCCACACCTCACCGACGAGCACGTTCTTCGCTTCGACGGTATTGTCGCCCTTCATCGTCAGGGTAAAGGGACCGCCCGCCTTAAGCGCGTTCAAGGTTACGCGCCATTTACCGCCGATAGCGGTTGTTGAGGCCTTTTGGTCGCCTAACTGTACGGTGACTTTTTCCCCATCCCGAGCGGTACCCCAGACGGGTACTGGCATTCCCTGCTGTAGGACGGCGTTGTCCGAGAAAAGACTATTCGGTTTGACGTCCGCCGACGATGGCGGAACTGCAATGACTGCTAAACCAATCACAAAATAGAGATTCCGTCGCATCTGTGCGCTCCCCCTGGTCCAGGCCTGAAGTCTTGAACCAGTTGAGGAATTCGCGCAGTATTCGGCGGAATCCTGTTTGTACCGATGAGTCCGCTAATCTATGTGCGGCACTACAGCGGATAACTTTCGCAGTACCTCGAAAAGCAGCGTGTTACGGCTGCTCTTGTGCGGCCGGCACATCAAGTTTACCTTCCGCAACCGGGGCCGGTGTCCGAATCAAGTTTCCAATGGATGAAGGCTCCTCACTGTTCCCGGGCAACCTATCTACAAGCCGCCGCAGTTCTTCGATCTCTTGATGCGATAGCTTGCCGGATTCGGCCAGGTATGCCACGAACGGCGCCACCGACCCGGACAATGTCTTTTCTACAAAGTCCTGTATCAGCCCGCGCATAACCTCTGCCGGTGAGACACGAGCTGAGTAACGGAATACGCCATCGTCCTTACGCCGAATCAAGTATCCCTTTGCACGGAGCCGTTCCATCACCGTGAGAACGGTCGTGCGGGCCAGTCCGTGCACTTCACCAAAGCGAGTGGCTGCATCTCCAACCGAGATCGGCGCGTTGCCGGCTACGAATCGCAGCAGCTCCCACTCCTGATCGCCCAATGTCCGTTTTTCCATCCGCACCCCGAGGCCGTGACGACATCTGTAGTCTGGCTTATCATAACATATGACGACGGCTGTAGTCAAGCAGTTGCACAACAGATTAAGAAAAATCGTCCCCAGGCATTGTCACGCCGGAGGGGTATGTTTCATGCGATCGAATTCAGGTCGCGCTCAAGCGATAAACGGTCGTGGAATGATAGGTGTTTCCCGGGCGAAGGATTGTCGACGGAAAGTTGTCCCGATGGACCGAATCCGGGAAGTGCTGCGTCTCCAGGCAGAACGCAGCGTGCTTGTTGTAGACCACTCCGCGCTTGCCCGTGATGGTGCCGTCGAGGAAGTTGCCGGTGTAGAATTGGAAACCGGGCTCCGTGGTAAAACCCTCCAGAATGCGTCCGGATTTTGCGTCGGTTACGCGGGCAAATTTGGTCAACGATTGCCCGCCGCCATTAATCACATAGTTGTGGTCGTAGCCGTTCGGGTTACCGGGCGTCTGCGCGATTCGCGATCCGATGGCCGTGGCCTTGGTGAAGTCGAACGGGGTGCCCGTCACGCTCTTGATCTGCCCAGTTGGGATGAGATTCGCATCGACGGGCGTGTATTTGTCCGCGTAGAAGGTCGCTTCGTGCGCCAATATGTCTCCGCTGCCGGCCAGGTTGAAGTACGTATGGTTGGTCAAGTTGATCGGCGTTGCTTTGTCTGTGCTGGCGGTATATTCAATTTTGAGAGAGTTGTCGTTTGTCAGCGTGTAGACTACCGTTACGTTGAGCGTCCCTGGAAACCCCTGGTCGCCGTCCCGGCTGGTGTGCCCAAACGCGACCGAAGGGCCCTCGGTGGATTTCGAAACACGGGCTTTCCAGACCGCCTTATCAAATCCTTTGTCACCCCCGTGCAGCGTATTCGGCCCGTTGTTGATCGGCGTGTGGTAAGTCTTGCCGTCAAGCGTAAACGAGCCCTTGGCGATCCGGTTTCCCACCCGCCCGACGGTCGATCCGAAGAATGGATGGCCCTTGATATACGGATCGAGGGAGTTGAAGCCCAGGACCACGTCGCCGAGATTCCCATTCTTGTCCGGCACTGCGAGCTCGGTCAACGTCGCCCCATAGGTCATGATCTTTGCGTAGGCGCCGCTGGAATTTGTGAGCGTATAGATGTCGATCGGCGTGCCGTCCGCCAGCTTTCCGAACTCGGCGCTCTTCACGGGCGCTCTCCTCTCCAATTCGCCCGCGAATGCCATAACGCCCAAGCAAACCGTGGCGACGACCATGACTGAAAACCAGAACGCTGCACGCGTGAAACCGTTTCTCATCAGTGAGCTTCCTCCCCGTACCATCTCTCTTCCCGAATTGTTGAGACTCAGCATAGATTCTCCCATTGAGCCGGATTTCCTCTTATCTAATCGCAATGAGCAAATGCCGGCTCTTTAACAGTTCACAGTTCAAGGGTAGGGGTGAAGCATCCGGGCAACAACCTTGCTACAGAACCGCTAGCTGATCGTCCGAATGCTTCATCTCTACGACCGGGCAGCCCGGCCAAGTACTGATTGTGAACAGTTACCGCGCTTTGAGCAAAATTGACATTCCGTCGTACGTCTGGTACGATAGCCGCACTTTCAAGCGGCGAGGGGAGCATCCGACGTGCGGCAGGGACCGGAAGGGACGACCAAAGCAGTTCATCCGTTCCTGGCTAAGGCGTCAAGCACCCTGGCCCCGCTGTCCTTCCTGATTCTACTCAGCATTGCGCTCTCCGTTATCGCGAGGCCGAACTTCGCAACTCGAGACAACTTCAAGCAGATCGCGGTCCAGGCTGCGGTAGTCGCGATCCTCGCTTGCGGGCAGACCGCCGTCATTATATCGGGGAACATCGACCTCTCGGTTGGCGCGGTGATGGCCCTCTCCGGCGTCGTGGCCGCGCTGTTCATGACCCAGCATGGCTTCGGTGTTTGGGGAGGCGTGCTGGCTGCGTGTCTTTCCGGGGTGATCTGCGGCACTATCAGCGGCGTGATTACTGCGTTCGGGAAGATACCTTCATTTATCGTTACACTGGGGATGATGGGAATCATCCACGGCACGGCGGGCATCGTCTCACATTCGATCAACATCGGAGGACTGCCTAACGGGTTCGACGTATTCGGATTCGGCGAGCTATTCGGCTCTGAGAGCCACGATGGAGTTCCTTACGCGGCGTTGATGATGATTGCCGCGGCGATTCTGGTGCACGTCGCTCTAACGCGCACTTCCTGGGGGCGCAACCAGTATGCAATGGGCGGGAACCGTGAGGCGGCGCGGCTCTCGGGAATCCGCATGACGCGGTCGATCACCACGGTCTTTGCCCTTTCCGGGCTCCTGGCCGGGTTTGCTTCCATCGTGAACGTTTCCCGCGCGAGCGTCGCTTCGAAAGACGCCGGCATCGGCTACGAATTGGACGCAGTGGCGGCAACAGTTGTCGGTGGAACGTCGTTGTTTGGCGGGCAGGGCGGCATTCCGGGAACGATCATCGGCGCGTTCCTGATCTACACCATCCGAAACGGCTGCGCGCTAAAGGGATTAGGCCCCGATCATCAACGAGCGATTATCGGCGCAGTGGTAATCCTCGCGGTATTATATGATAGGTACGGCCCTGGGCGGAAACGGTAGAAGGATGCTGCAATGATATCTCAAGAGCAAATCGAAAAGGCAGTAGGTATCTTGGTTGCGGAGGCGCAGCCGGAAAAGATCATCCTTTTCGGCTCCTATGCGCGCGGAGACGCGCGGCCGGATTCTGACCTGGACTTTCTTGTGATCGAAAAGCAAGTGACGAATAAAGCTGCGGAGATGGCGCGCCTTCGGCGAGCGCTAAGCCCACTCAGAATTCCAGTCGATGTCGTTGTCGCGAGCATCGATCACGTCACTTCATCATGGGCGGATTTTCCGGGCACTTACTTATTCGACGCGTTGCGCGAGGGGAAGGTCCTCTATGGCATGGACCGAACAATCGAGCCTGCTGCTGCGTAAGGCTGCTCAAGATGCTGCGTTGGTGTCTGAAGCCGCGTCGATTCCGGAGATTGCCGACGAACTCGTTGGATTTCACGTTCAGCAGGCATGTGAAAAATGACTCAAGGCTGTGTTGTCTTCCCTCGGAGTTGCATACCGGCGAACTCACGACCTTCAGGAGCTCGCGGATTTGCTCTTGGACGCCGGAAGACCGATGCCGGATACACTGCAGGAATTAATCGACTGGTCGCCATTTGCGGTCATCTATCGCTACGAGGAATGGAGCGGCGATGCGCCATTGGATCGCACTAACGCCGTATCCTTGGTCGAAGATTTACTTGATTGGGCGAATACACTTGTCGGTCAACCGGAGACAACAGGTTAGCTTTACGCAGGCTGAGTTAAGCTTGAAAACCAAGCCGGATCAATCAAACCGAAGGAGGTTTCAATGCGCGCGCGTGTGAAGATTCTCGAAATCGCTGCGGTAGCGATATTTGCTATCTCTATCGCCGGCTGTCCGAAAGAGACTGCCGCCCCAAGCGGTGGCGGCGGCCTGGCATCGGGCGGAGGCGGTTCGAGCGAAGGCGGCGGCGGGAGCAGGCAATTCAAGATCGCCGTCATCCCGAAGGGAACCCAGGCTTCTTTTTGGCAAAGCGTAAAAGCCGGAGCCGAGGCGGCAGGCAACGAAGAGCACGTCTTAATCGATTGGCAGGGTCCAAACAAAGAAGGTGACATTATGGATCAGGTCAACCTCGTTCAAACGAAGATTACCGGCAAAGTGGATGGTATTGTGCTTGCCGCATGCGATGCAGAATCTCTGATAAAACCTGCAAAGGACGCAGCATCCAAGGGGATACCCGTCGTGACGATCGACTCGGGACTCAAAGACCCAGACGCGTCGCTGAGCTACATCGCTACGGATAACGTAGAGGGCGGGCGCAAGGCGGCCGAGCAGCTCGCGAAAGAGATCGGTGAAAAGGGCAAAGTCGGCCTGATGATCTTTCATAAGGGAGCGGCCTCGTCGGACGACCGTGAAAAAGGCTTTCTAGAAGGCATCAACAAATACCCGAACATCAAGCTCGTCTCGACGCTCGAAGCAAACGATCCCGCCATTGCGATCGACCAAGTCACGAACATGCTGACAGCGAATCCGGATATTGTTGGCATCTTCGCGGCCAACGAACCGAACGGCATCGGCGCCGCCCAGGTGCTCAAACAGAAAAAGCTCGGCGGCAAGATCAAGCTCGTGGCTTATGACTCTTCGCCGGATGAGATCAAGGCCCTGGAAGACGGCCTGATCCAGGCCACCGTGGTCCAGGACCCGTTCCAGATGGGTTACAAGGGCGTCAAGACCGTGCTCAAGGCAATCCGCAAGCAGCCGATAGGCGACAAGTTCATCAACAGCGGGATGACCGTCGTCACCAAGGCCAACCTGAATACACCTGAAGTCCAGAAGCTGGTCAATCCGACGCCTGGGAAGTAGATTGGGATGCCAATCAAGTTATTTCATGGCAAGGCTACACAGACGGATGTCGATGAGATGCTTCCAGTATACTGCACATTCATCAAGTTAGCCGTCGATGTCGCCACTGGAGCCGAGGCAGCCGGTGGTAAGATGCACGCTGATTGTGAAGAGGTACTACTCGACAACGGCAGTAAACAGGAGGACATCTGGGGCGCGGATTGGGTCCCGGATAAGCGGATGGTTGAATTTGAGTCATTAATAAACATTCGCCCCAGGCAAGGAAACCGATCCGCTGTTGTCCAGAGTCCGATATTACAGGTCCGAAGCGAGGAAATAGTAAGAAAGGTATTCGGCTCTTGATAAATGCCGAGCTTCAATCCCGCTACCTGCGGGACCCGTTGCCCGTACGTTTGGGAAATCTCTCCTCCAGCCTGGGTCGATTGGCCAGAACCATTCACGATCCGAGCCGTCGGGAAACGGCAGACTATATGCTCGACGAGTGCAAGTGGTTCATCGAATGGACGGCGGGGGAGACTGATATCGAGGTCGCGGCGCAGCTTGTGGAGCTGCAAGTGACGCTGGCTGGGTGGCAGCGAGGATTAGCAGGAGAGTCCAGGGTTCCGCTCGACACCGCTGCCGCGGCGCGCCTGGCGCGCGAGAGTGCGGAAAAGGTGCTGCAGTGGTCGGGGTTGCTGGATTGAGGCAGATACTCATGAGTCGCCCATTTCGCGGTTCCCCGATCCTTTTCATTATAGCGTCACTCTTACCCGCCTTTGATTCAGGATGCGCGAAGGAACCGGTCAAACCCGTGCGATCGGGCGCGCCATCGGCAACCCCATCCGTCCGCCGCATCGCCGTAATTCCGAAATCGACCTCCCATGCTTTCTGGCAGACCGTCAAGGCGGGGGCAGAGGCCGCCGGAGCGGACGCGGCGGCCACGATTATTTGGACCGGGCCGTCCAAAGAGACCGACATCACCGGCCAGATAGACATCCTTCAGAACCAGGTGAACGGCAAGGTGGACGGAATTGTTCTCGCCGCTTGCGATTCGAAGGCATTAATAAAACCTGTAAAGGACGCAATGGCACGAAATGTGCCGGTGGTTACTATTGACTCAGGTTTGAGCGAGGACGCTTCTCTCTGTTACATTGCCACGGACAACGTTCAGGGAGGCCGCTTGGCGGCGCAGGCATTGGCGAAAGAGGTTGGCGGGAAGGGCAAAGTCGGTCTCCTTTCAATCCACAAAGGCGCGGCGTCTTCCGATCAGCGAGAGCAAGGGTTCCTGGAGGAGATCAAGAAGTATCCGAAGATCGAGCTGGTATCGACGCTCTACTCCGAGAGCGATGTCGCAACGGCGCTGGACCAGACCTATAACATGCTCACGTCGCACCCGGACCTGGCTGGTATTTTCGCGTCAGCGGAGCCCGGCGCAGTCGGCGCGGCGAATGCCTTACGGCAAAAGAAGCTGGCGGGAAAGATCAAACTGGTCGGATTCGATGCGTCGCCCGAGGAGATCGGCGCGCTTCAACAGGGTATCATCCAGGTTCTGATCGTTCAGGACCCTTACAAGATGGGCTATGAGGGCGTGAAAACCGTTCTGCGGGCAATCGATAAAGAGCCGATCACGAATTCGCGGGTCGACAGCGGAGTGACCGCAGTGACGGCCGGGAACATGAGCGACACCGAAGTCCACAAGCTGCTCTATCCGCTGGGACCCTAAGCATTACAGATGTAACAACAAGTCTCTCTTGGGTCTCTTAGATGTCGTGCCATCGCCTTTGCGCGCGTGTACTTATTGGTTGCTCGGGGGGAAAATGGGTTCGTTTCGCAATTTGACCGAATTGGCTTCGTTTCGTAAAATCATATTACTCGGAGTGGTAGCGAGCCCTTGGGTCCTATCACGGACGTTAGCGGATGACGGCAAGCCGGCAGCCGTTGCGCCGGAGCAATCGACTTTCTTCGAATCGAAGGTCCGGCCCCTTCTAGCCGAAAAATGTTTCTCATGTCATGGTGTAAAAGAGCAGCGCGGTGGACTGAGGCTCGATTCCCCGGAAGCTATCCAAAAAGGTCGTGGCAACGGACGTGTGCTCGCTGCAGGTGATCCCGATCGTTCGGCTCTCATCCGCGCCGTCCGATTCGACGGCAAAATCAAGATGCCGCCGAACGGAAAGCTGAGTAACGCGGAGGTTGCCGTCCTTACTGCCTGGGTCAAAATGGGCGCCCCGTGGCCGTCTGCAGCTTCCAAGGACGACGGAGCCAAGACCAAATCGCTCGTCCGCAACGCCGGGATGAAAATTACGGACGCGGATCGCAAGTTCTGGTCGTTTCAACCGGTAACGCGGCCCACGGTTCCGAAGGTTAAGAACTCCGGCTGGGTGACGACCCCCATCGACGCGTTTATCCTTGCAAAACTCGAGTCCAAAGGCCTCAAGCCTGCGCCTCCAGCCGGCAAACGCACTCTCATTCGCCGGGCCTACTTCGATCTCATCGGCTTGCCTCCGACGCCTGAGGAAGTTCGCGAATTCTACGCAGATCACTCAAGAGATGCCTTCGCCAAGGTGGTTGATCGATTGCTCTCCTCGCCACAATATGGCGAGCGATGGGGCCGCCATTGGCTGGATGCCGTCCGCTACGCAGACTCCAACGGATTGGACGAGAATCTTGCATTCGGCAACGCCTGGCGCTACCGCGATTACGTCGTCAACTCTTTTAACAAGGACAAGCCCTACAACGAATTTGTCTTCGAACAGATTGCAGGCGACTTGATGCCCTCCGCATCCGATTCCAAGCGCAACGAGAGGCTGACGGCAACGGGCTTCCTATGCCTGGGTCCAAAGGTCCTTGCCGAGCCGGACAAGCCGAAGCTGGTGATGGATATTGTGGACGAGCAGATCGAAGTTACAAGTAAAGCATTTCTTGGGCTAACGGTCTCCTGCGCGCGCTGCCACGATCACAAGTTCGATCCCATCGCAACCCAGGACTACTACGCCCTGGCCGGCATCTTCAAGAGCACGAAGACGATGGAGAATATCGGCGGCGTGGCGAAATGGCTTGAAAGACACCTTGCGAGCCCCGAGCTACAGGCTCGGCGCCAAGCGATGGAGCCGAAGATCAAAGAGCTCCAGACGGCCCACAACATGGCCGTCGAGCTCGCCAACGAAGACGTCCGAGAGAAGCTAAAGAAGGATCTGGACGCGTACCTGCCTCTAGCGTGGGAGTATTGGAAACACCCCGACTCGAAGTCGGCAAAGGAGATTGCAAAGTCGGAGCATGTCCGCGGTGAGCTTATCAAATACTGGGAAGAGCGGCTGAAGATAGGCCAGTTCAAGGATTTGGAATCTGCGCGCGCGGCGTTGTCCGACGCAAGAGCGAACCTGCCGATTCCAAAAACGCCCGAGATGTTTTATTCCGATACCGCAAAGGTGTCGGTCAAGAAAGCCGAAGATGCCCTCAAGGCAGCCGAAGCGGCTCTTCCGCCTATTTCCGAGGTTATGGCTGTGGAAGACGGGCATATAGAGAATTGCCGAGTTCACATCCGGGGCAATACCCAGACACTGGGAGACGAGGTCCCGCGTCACTTCGTGACGGTGCTGTCGAGCGAGCCGCTCGAGCATATCGGGCCGAAAGAGAGCGGACGCCTCGAATTGGCGAAATGGCTCGCAGACCCCAAGAATCCGCTCACCAGCCGTGTGGCCGTCAATCGAATCTGGCAGGGGCATTTCACAGAAGGTCTTGTCCGCACGCCGGACAATTGGGGGCTCCTCGGTGAGCGCCCTACACATCCTGAGCTCTTGGACTGGCTAGCCAGCGAGTTCGTAGGCCCGACGATGGACGATGGACGATGGACGATAAAGGACCCCCCATCGTCCATCGTCCATCGTCCATCGTCCAACCCAGTTCCCTGGAGCATCAAACGCCTCCACCGGCTCATCATGCTCTCCAGCGCCTATCAAATGGCCTGGGTCGACGATCCGAAATCGTTCCAAATCGATCCGGAAAACCGGCTGATTTGGCGCGCAAACCGCCGTCGGCTGGAAGCGGAGGAGTTCCGGGATTCGGTGCTCTCGGTTTCGGGTAAGCTGGACAAGACGATGGGCGGCACCTTGCTGACGCTGGGCAATCGGGGCTATGTCACCAACGATCAATCGGCCAATCAGGCGCGCTATGCTTCATACCGCCGCGCGCTCTACCTTCCGATCATCCGGAATGCCCTCTTCGATATGTTCCAGGCCTTCGACTTCGGGGACCCGTCGATCGTGAATGCCAAGCGCTCATCGACTACCGTCGCGCCGCAGGCGCTCTTCGTCATGAACAGCTCGTTCGTCCTCGACCAGTCCGGGTTTCTTGCCGACGCGCTCCTCGCCCGCTCCGGTCCTAATGACCGGGAGCGAGTAGCCGAAGCCTATTTAAAGGCATTCGATCGCACGCCTTCGTCGAATGAAGTATCCAGCGCAATAAGCTTTCTTGGACGCTACGAGACCGCAGCAACGGCCAGGGAACCAGATCCGCAAAAGCGAAAGCGTCTCGCCTGGCAGGCGTTTTGCCAGATACTATTTGCGAGCAACGAGTTCATCTACGTAAACTGAAGGATTTACCAAGATGGTTCCTTATGATACAATGCTCATAGGGAGTTGTAAGTTATGACCGCAACAGCACTGAAACCGGCGGCTGACCGCAGAATGACGTTTGAGGAATACCTCGACTGGTTGGATGAAGACACCCGTGCGGAGTGGGTGGATGGAGAAGTGGAATTCGTGAGCCCAGTGACGTTGCGGCATGCGCTTGTGACTAGCTTTATCAACCACCTGCTGGTGCACTTTGTTGCGCTGCACCATCTTGGGCAGGTTCTTCAGGAGCCATATCTTATGCGCCTGGCAAAGATACGGCGTGGCCGAATACCGGATATCTTGTTCGGGACCAATGAAAACCTCGAACGCTTGACAAACTTGTGCCTCGATCTCCCAGCGGACCTTGCGGTCGAAGTGGTCAGTCCGGGAAGTCGGAAACGCGATCGCGAGGACAAGTTCAAGGAGTATCAGGCGGCGGGAATTCGAGAATACCGGCTGATCGACGCGCCTCGTGATCGGGCGGAGTTCTTCGTATTGGATGAGCTTGGCGTTTATCGTCCAGCAACAATTGACAGGGACGGTAGGTTCCAAAGCACGGTACTGAGGGGCTTCTGGCCGGATACGAATTGGCTGTGGCAAGATCCATTGCCAAATGCACTGTCCGTAACCAACGAATGGAGGCAGGCCTAATTGCACAGAGTTGAAATCCCGTTAACTTCCGCTCATCCACACTGGCGCCAGCCGCTCACCCGCCGCGACATGCTTACGCAGTGCGGCGCGGGTTTTGGCATGATCGCCCTCGCCGGCCTACTGGCTGATGAGGCCGGTGCGGCGCCGCAGTACTCAAAACTGAATGCTCAGAACGCGCCTCTTGCTGCAAAGCCGCCCATGTTCGCTTCCCGCGCAAAGCGCGTGATTTTCCTCTTCATGCACGGCGGTCCGTCGCAGGTGGATACGTTCGACCCCAAGCCGCTCCTGACACGAGACAGCGGTAAGCCGTTTCCGTTCGCCAAGCCTCGGGTGCAGTTCTCGCAGACTGGCAATCTGCTCCGGTCGCCGTGGGAGTTCAAGAAGTATGGCCAAAGCGGAATCGAGGTGAGCGATCTGTTCCCAAATGTCGGCGCGATGGCGGACGACCTCTGCGTCGTGCGTTCTCTTTATGGCGACAACACCGCCCACGGCGGCGCGCTGCTCCAGCTCCATACGGGTTCCGACACGTTTGTGCGCCCGAGCATGGGATCTTGGATCACATACGGTCTTGGAACGGAAAACCAGAGTTTGCCAGGGTTCATCACGGTCTGCCCAACGCTTGGGCACGGAGGAGTGCAAAACTGGTCAAGCGCTTTCCTTCCGGCGGCTTTTCAGGGCACTCCCATCGGCAATGCCTCGATTCCGGCCAAGCAGGCAAAAATCAACTACATTCAGAATCCCCAAACGCCGGCCGATCTCCAGCGGGTGCAGCTCGACATGCTCCAGGAAATGAACGCGGAACAGCTACGTCACTTCGGGCACGATCCGCAGCTCGAAGGGCGAATCGAATCCTTTGAGCTGGCATTCCGCATGCAGTCCGCCGCGCCACAGCTCA
>JBGPOG010000016.1:0-19029 GCA_041487935.1 Chthonomonadia bacterium
CCGCCTGCGGGCTGGAGCTGTTCAGCTCGGCGGCCAAGTTCGACTCCGGCACCGGCTGGCCAAGTTTCTGGGACGCGGTAGGGAAAGACCGCATCCGGCTCAAAGAGGATAATACCTACGCCATGGCCCGCACCGAAGTCGAGTGCGCGCGCTGCGGCGGCCACCTGGGCCACCTCTTCGACGACGGCCCGAACCCCACCGGCCAGCGGTACTGCATAAACTCCGCCAGCCTGGAGTTCAAGAAGAAATAGTTTACGAGGTTAGCCTACGGTCCGGAACGAGAACAGATCGGCATCGGCCATCCGGAAGTGAAGTCTTATGGGTTTGCCTGCGAGCCGGGATATCTCCGATCCGCCCCGCCATGAATAGACCGCTTCGATCTCGTCGCCGAACAAGGGGACGGCATCTGCAAACAAGAACCCCGGGAATGGAGATCCGCCGTCATCTTGGATTTCAACGGATACCGATCCGGCCGCAGAGGTCGATACATTGAGCAGAAGTCTGTTCCCCGAAAATACGATGGGTTTCGTAGTGAGTTCGCCGCCCGGTACGCCTGCGTGGACTGATGAGAATCCGTGTTTCCGGATGGTCAGCCTGCGCAGCCTGTTATCCGGCCACTCGTAGTGTTCCGAGATGTACATCGAGAACTCGGCAGGCCCGGTCTCGACAATCCCGGCGGCCGGCATATTGCTCCGTTGGCTCCAGTTGTGTTCATCCAATCCCGGGCGCACCCAGGCCCCTGCAAACGACCGGTCCCAGTGGAGCCCGTCCCGGCTGGATATCAATACCGCATCGGAAACGCCTGGCTCCTTGTAGTTATGCAGCTTCGTGCGTGACGGCACGAACCGCTTGGGGAACGAGAAGAGTATGTGGGGAGCGCCTGGACACGGGCGCGTCGCGTTTGTGTAGAAGTGCTCGTGAGGAGCGCCCTGCGTGTAGAGGTTCGGCACGGGGCCGGTCCAGTGGAGAAAATCGTCGGAAGTGCATCCCTGGATCGAGCGCACCTGCCCGTCGAAGTATCGCGAATAGAGCCGGTACTTACCGATCGTTGGATCCCAAAAGCCAGTATTCAGCGAATCGAACGTACCCTTCGCGAGGACTGGCGCATCCTGAATCCGCCGCCACCGAAGTCCATCGGCCGACACAAAACCGTAGAGCTTTCCACTGATTCCGCCAAACGCCTTGTACCGCCGGTCCGCCCTGCATGCGGGATTTGTGTCGAGGAACGGCGCGAAGTTATGCGACTCCACTCCTCGCCAGATAATATTGTTCTCTTTGGAGCCTTCGAAATCGAAGAGACCCAGATTGGGCCGTGTGAAGTGTATTCCGTCTTCGCTTTCCGCCACGCACGTCGCCTGCTTGGTGTCGGAGTCCGCCGGGCAGAACCCGCGGTAGTAGAGGCGAACCTTGCGGCCATCCTGGATCGCGGTAAAATACGCGGCAGCCGGGCCTTCCCAAGGCCGATCCGTGACGAGCACGACCTCCCGCCTCTCCGGCTTCTGGAGCTCGAGTGCCACGCCATCGATCCTGTCGATCAGCCATCGATCGACAAACATTTCAACGCGAGCGCCGATGTCAATCGCCTGAGGTTGACGCGGTTGGGCGAACTCAGATGGTGACGCAAACGCCGTTTCTGGTGAAATCGCAGCAGCGCCTGCGAGCACGGCGGCCCGGCGGCCAAATTCCCTGCGCGAAAATCGCATCATTCCTCCAGCGCCTTCATCCGAGAGATCTGCTCGTCCGGCAGGTCGCCAAGCAGAGTGGCCCAATACCCAGGCTTCGTCATTGGGCTTCCTACAAATCGGAAGCCGTTTTGTTCCATGACGATGTTCGCTGAATTCTCCGAAGGCGGCAGCTCTAGGCCGCCTCGATCTTGCATCATTTGCACAAGCAGCTCGCGGCGGGCGTCGCTCCATCCGCGTTTCTCACGCGCCCAATCTTCGGAGGAATAGCCGTCTTCGTAGACTTCCTCCGTCACGAAATGCACGTAGAACACCCTCCGTTGTACGGGAGACACATTGGCGCGAGAGCCGTGAGGGGTCGATAATGCGTGGAAGAGCGCGTCTCCCGCTTCCATCTCCAGGGGAACGGCCCTCGCGAAGAGCCCGTCCTCGGAATAGCGATTCAATTCCAGGTTGCCTACGAGGTGGTGACCCGGAATCGCGTAGACGCATCCGTTGTCCGGCCCGGAATGGTCCAAGTAGATGTCCGTCGTAAAGTTCGGCACAGCGAAAGTGAAAGCCCGGTCTGGGTTTCGGTATGGGGGATCTTGATGCCAGAGTACCGCAGCGCCGGCGCTTGGGAGTTTGACTACCAGCGAGTCGTTCCAGGGATAGAAAGCCTGCCCGATGCACTGGCCGGTATTCTCCAAAAGATCCGGGTTGACCGTCACCGCGCGAAAAATGGGGGCGCGCTCCCACATCCTCTCGGACCGCCAGTAGACGTCCTCCCCGTGCGGTCCGGCCATGTAGCGGTGGTCTTCCTCGTCAATGCGAGCGATACCTTCTTCAATCACGCGATCGGCCGCGGTTTGCAACAGGTCCAGCTCACGCCCGCGGAAAATCCCGCGCATGATCAGATAGCCGTTGGCGTGGAAAAAGTCGAGTTGTTTCTGGGTTAGCATGAATAGAACACCAGGAGTATTGGAGTGATAGAGTTTTGGAGCGTTGAGAACTCCGGCCCATCACTCCGGTACTCCATTTCTCCAATACTCCATGCTAATTCACGGCACAAACTGCTGTTCGATCTTGGTAATCCGGTCTCCCACTAGTGTGAACCAGTATGGGGCGTTGGCAAGTTCCGAACGGTCATCTTTGCCGGTTCCAACCTGGGTC
Organism: Chthonomonadia bacterium; assembly: GCA_041487935.1. Taxonomy (GTDB): domain Bacteria; phylum Armatimonadota; class Chthonomonadetes; order Chthonomonadales; family CAJBBX01; genus JBGPOG01. Next base: position 2,835 of record JBGPOG010000016.1, read on the forward strand.
AGGAATTTGTCCAGAGCGATTTCCTTCAGCGGGCCCTCCGGCGAATCGGTCAGGAATACCTTTGCGCGCGGATCGACTTTAAAAGTCCCGATTTCACGATCTCCCTCACGAACGTAATAGTCGTCTTCCAGGTCTTCGTCTTCCTTGATAAGGCCGTCTTCGATGGCGGCTTGCTTCGCCGCTTCACCTCGGAGGAGCTCGGCGTACTGGATGGTGAGCAGCACGTCGCTGCCCTTGATTGCTTTGCGGCTGAGGTATCCAAAATCGCGGATTTCTGGCAGCGGCTTCTCAGCGACGCCGATTGTACTCACGCTTCCCGGCGGAACGGAAGCGAGGGCAGGCGGCGGCGCGGAATTATCCGCGCTTCGGCAACCGGCGATGGAGGGCAATACCGCACACAATACCAAGGAAGTTCGAGATAGATACACGATCTTACTGGTCCGAACTCTCACTGGGACCAGTCCTCGACGGTCAAATCATCGATTCGCGTGAAATCCTGGTCTCTTGTGACAACTGTAGCCCCGATTGACTGCGCTGCCGCAGCGATCCAAAGATCATTTTCCGCCAATTGTAGTCCTTTGCGCTCTTGGTCGCGCTTTATTCCCGCATAGTAATCTGCTGCTACAGCATTTGTGTCGAGGAGCCATATCAAGAGTCTATCTCCTCATCGAAGATGCCTGAATAGTCTGCCGGTCGGCTTCCCTCCGCAATCGCGCGTTCGAGCTCGTCCACGTCCTCCTTTGTTAGATGAGGCGGCTGGGAGATCGCCCAGAGGACTCGTCCGGGAGAGCCAGGCGGAAGATCCTCCGGTTCAACCTCCACTGTTACTCGTACCACCTGTGCATTCTCGTACGGCAATGGCTTCTCAAGCTCGATTGTTTTTCCGCGCAGTTCTCCGCGATAGGTCATAGTGCTGTCACCTCCGATAAACAGCGCGGCTCAACATACCAATTATACGCCAGCCGCTCACGCCATGTGTATCTCGACATCGTCCGCAACGTTGCCGAGGATGGTGTAATCCGTCTGAGCCGTCTGAAGGATGGATCCGGGAACGTAAGTATTGACCGGACCATGCGCCACCAGGCGCGCTATGAACCGCTGCCAGGAAACGCCGCCGCCGAGGTCGCCATCCAGCCAGAATGACCGGTGCTTTGCTCCAAGGATCTCCGCCGGCCCGATCGTATTCGCCTTGGGCGGCACCCAGCTCCAATCCCCCCCGAAGGAGTGAAGAGCATTCTGCATGATGGTCATCGGGTGGAGCTCCACGCATCGCGGCCCAGCCTCCTTGTACGACTCCAGATCGTTGCCGAACTCCTCTCCCAGGTGAGCTTCCCAGAACGCGATATGGCCGCACCACCCGATTCCGCCGTAACACACATCTGCGCCGCCAAGGTCTGCAATGCGCTTGCCGTAATCGGGCAGGGCGTCTTTGGTCGGGAAATGGATTTGCGAATCCGGAGGCCGGAGCTCCGTCCGGATCTTGCTGAAGAACGAAGCCCACATCGCCTTTTGAAACGAGCCTGTCCAACCGATTGGAGCGGTATTGCCGTCCTGGTCGGCGTATTCGTCCATGTTGAACGAGTGCACGTGCCCGAGAGAGATATCTTCGGTGTTGATCAGCTTTGCCGCGTATTCATATTGCGGCATCGGCCCGACCGGGAAGATGCCGACAAACGGCCTTCCGTTGTCGGCCGCTTCCCGAATTCGCGTGACAATATCCAATGCGAATTCGAAATAGAATTGGGACGGGTCGTCCAGAACGCGGATTCGAAAGTCTGGGTTTGGATGAAGGGTAATCTGTTCCCGTGGTATTCGCCGAACCCGTTCGCAGACCTTGATATCGCGAAAAGGGATGAACTCAGCAAGATTGTATGTAAACATGGGCTTCCTTATTATGAACCACCGAGACACAGAGACGCGGGGCAGGCACAAAGTTGGGTAAGCGGCTTTGGGCTAAAGGGCCATCCTTTTGATGCCATGTTTCATTACTGTAACATGGAAATTCAAAATCAGCCCGACCTGGAGACCGCTCAACTTAAGGTATGTGAGATGTTGCGCTTCGTGAATTGGAAGCAGAGAATCCACGGTGTTGAGTTCGATGACCGCTCGATCCTCAACCACGATATCCATTCGATATCCGCATTCGAGCCGGACTTCCTTATAGACGACCGGCAGAGACACCTTTCGCCTGAAGTTCAGCCCGGCTTGAGCCAGTTCGTAACATAGGCACTCTTCGTATGCGGATTCAAGCAAACCAGGCCCCAACACGCGGTGCACGGCAATCGCACAACCAATGACTTTCGCCGTTAATGGATCGTACTCATAACGCCGATCACAAACCTCACCGCGTTCTTCCACCACAACCCATTCTCCTTCTGCCCCTCAGTGTCTATGTGTCTCGGTGGTTCAAGAATCTGCCGGTTTCGGCTGTGGAGGCAGATCCGCTTTTCCGAGGCACCATTCCAGCACCCAGGGCCACTCCCCGTAACCCCAATATGGACTCACGTGGCCCGCTTCGGCCAGCATGTGTACCGGCACTTCGAGGCGGTCGGCATAAGCCTTTGTTTGGTCTTCGGTGCTATAGCAGTCGTTTCCGCCGCAGATGATCGTGGTCTCCCGCGCCGCCAGCCGAATTGCCGCGGGATTGAGCGGTGGCGGGAAGAACCCTTCGATTCCAGGAGGAGCATCGGCCGGGGGTAGGTCGTGAGAAACATAGGGCGGGGCAACCAATAGAACGCGGTCGGCGACCTGGCTATCGACTGCCGTGGAATAGTGCATCCACGAGATCGCGCCCAGACTATGACAAAGGACGGTCACCTGGCCGGCGTCCGGAAGCTCGCGGATGGCTTCGTGAATTCGCGTCAGCCACGCGGCCAGTACGGGCGCCCCGGGGTCAGGCATCTTGGGGTATCGAACGTCGATGCTTGCTTTTTGTAGTTCCGAGTATAGCCACTCCTGCCAGTGGGCGGGCTTGTTTCCGCCCCAGCCGTGAAGGAGTAGAACAGTCTGATTGCTCACGCGCTACCTCCAGGTTTGAATGTCCCCAAGTTTGGCACCAACCGGGCGGCATGTCAAGGGAATGGTTGGTTGATTGAATGGCTGGTTGATCAGCTTCTGGTAGGTATGCCCGCTGCCCGGCTGTCGTTTTCGCAAGTCGCTCGGGCCCGAGGTGGTGCGTAAGTGTTCACGGTTCATGAAAGCGTTCCCGGTAGTTAGGGAGGGCGAAGCTCCCGCCGAGCCGCACCCACAGATTGCTAAGACCGCAGCCAACGGCTCGGCGGGAGCCTCGCCCTCCCGAGCCAAAAACGATTCTCATAGATTGTGAACTGTTACGGTGGCGCCAATTCCTTGACAAGGAAGAGCCGATTCACCCATAATTCCCTCGGCGGCGGACAGCGGGGTCCGGCGAATCTTCTCTTACAGGAGTATATCGATTGGCAACGAAGCCTTCTGTTCTCAACAAGCCATTGACACTTCCGGATGTCGAATTGCTGAAGCTGATGCAGCTCTCGCGGGAGGGCGACCGCCGCGAAGGAATCTTGCTTCGCCAGAGCCGCGGCTGGTTCCAGGTGGCCGGCATGGGCCACGAGCCGATCGCCGCGCTGGCCTATCTATTGCTTCCTGACGACTTTATCTACCCGTACTACCGCGACCGCGCGTTCGCTCTCGCTCGCGGCGTCACCAATTACGAATTGGCGCTTGCCTACTTCGCGAAGCGCGACTCCTCGAGCGGCGGGCGGCACATGCCCGGGCACTATTCGAGCCGTGAGCTTAACATCTTTTCAGTCGCCACACCGACGGCGTCTCAGTGCATCCCGGCGGCCGGGACCGCCTGGGCGCTCAAGATGGACGGCACGGATGCGGTGACGGTTTGTACCGTCGGCGATGCGGCCGCGCGACAGGGGGAGTATTACGAGGCGATCGCCTTTGCGATCCAGGAGAATCTTCCACTGATCATGGTCCTCGAGGACAATCAATACGGAATCAGCACTCCGACCGCCCATCATAATCCGTACCGCCTGAAGGTTTTCAACGAGGAGCACGTTATCTTCGTCAACGCGCGCGATCCCTACGAGGTCTTCGCCAAGGGCGCCACCGCTATTCAGCGCGCTCGCCAGGGGGGCGGGCCGACCGTGCTATGGTGCGAGTTGGACCGGATTTCCTCACATACGTCTTCAGACGACCACCGCGTATACCGCACGCAGGAAGACATTGCCGCGATGACGCTCCGCGATCCGATAGCCGTGATCTCCAGGAAACTGATCGATGAGGGCAAGCTATCCGAGGAGGATTGGAAGCGGTATCAGGTCGAGACCTCCCAGCAGGTAGAAAATGAATATCTCAGGGCGGAGGCAGCCGCCGAAGTCGATCCGGGAACGGTCATGGACTGGCTGTATGCCAAGGATGAAATCGGAACCACGAAGGTCGAAGTCGAGAAGTCGAGCACTTCATCCTTCATCCTTCATCCTTCATCCTTTCCGAGTGAGGGTCCGCCCATCAAGCCCGCGGAGTCGATGACCATGGTTTCGGCCATCAACGAAACTCTAGCCGCCGCACTATCGGGCAACGAACGTGTGATTATGATGGGCGAAGACATCGAAGATCCCAAGGGAGGGGTCTTTGGCTTGACGAAGGGCTTGAGCACCAAGTTTCCCGGTCGGGTAATCAACTCGCCTTTGGCAGAGGCAACCATCGTAGGGACGGCGGTCGGGCTCGCGGCCGCGGGATACCGGCCGATCTTCGAGCTGCAGTTTATCGACTTCCTGACCACCGGCATGAACCAGTTGATGACCCAGGTGGCATCGCTGCGATGGCGGTCGATGGGGGATTGGTCTTGCCCGATGGTCTTGATCGCCCCTTGCGGAGCCTACCTTCCGGGTGGGAGTCTCTGGCACAGCCAGAGTAACGAAGGGGTTTGGGCGCACATCCACGGAATCCGAGTGCTCATTCCCAGCACCCCCGAGGACGCCGCGGGCCTGCTCTGGAGCGCGATCCAGGGCGACGACCCGACCCTAGTACTCGTCCCAAAACACATTTTCAGAAAGCGCGTCTCGGTAACGGATCGCTTCCCGGCCGTGCCGATCGGAGAGTGCGCGATAAGGCGAGAAGGCAGCGACGTTACGTTGGTTACGTGGGGAAACGGAACTGAGCTCGCCGATGAGGCCGCTGACAGGGCGGCAAAGGATGGAATCTCGGTGGAGGTCGTCGACCTGCGGACGATTGCACCCTGTGATTGGGAGGGCGTAGCGGCTTCGCTCGCCAAGACCGGCCGCCTGGTTGTGCTGCACGAAGACAGCCGCACGGGAGGGTTCGGACAGGCTGTGATCGCCGAAATGACCTCGCATACGGAGCGTTGGAACCAATTCCTCGCACCTCCCCAGCTCGTAGCGCGCATGGATGTCCACGTGCCGTACTGCCCCACGCTGGAATATACGGTGCTTCCTAATCTGGATCAAGTGCTCGAAGCGATCCATACCGTGATGGAGTAGTGACAATACTTGTGCAAGCCATTCGACGCCACAACAAAGTATCTGGTTGAGGCGCATCCATCGAGTTGGCTGCAGTTTGTCGGGTTGATGGATTCGCCGGTTGAGATTATCAACGCTGATCTGGCGACCGTCACCTCCGAGGCTGATATGGTGCTTCGGGTATCGGATCCAGAAGGACCGTATCTGTTGCACATGGAATTCCAGGCCGGATACGATCGCACAGTGGATGGACGCGTCCTGCGCTACAATGTCCTGCTTGAAGACCGCCACCAACTGCCCGTTGAGAGTGTCGTTATCCTCTTGCGTCCTGGAGCTGATGGCGCCGAGGTTCTGGGACGTGTAGATCGGGGGCGGGTAAAAGGATTTAGCTCGCTTGCTTTCAGATACAGGCTGATTCGGCTCTGGCAGCTATCTGTAGACGAGCTCCTAAGTGGAAAGTTGGGTACTCTCCCGTTCGTACCACTAACGAAAGTATCACGACGTGAACTACCGGAAGTGGTCCATCGGATGCAGGAGCGCATTTCGCAGGAAGCAGCCCCATCTGAGGCGAATGAACTATGGTCTGCAACGTATGTCTTGATGGGATTGCGATATCCTACCGAATATACCGACCAGATACTGCAAGGAGTTAGACAGATGAGAGAATCCGTTACGTATCAGGCGATTTTGGAGGAAGGGCGGAAAGAGGGCCGCGCGGACGAAGCGCGCAACCTCGTCCTGCGCTTGGGGACCCAGCGTTTTGGTCCCCCTGATCCTGCCATGCGCTCGGCTATCGACGCCGAATATTCGGTGGAGAGGTTGGAGGCGCTCGCAGATTCGATGCTACGAGCTGAGTCTTGGGAGGAATTGCTCCGTTAGGAGCGCCGGCGAATAAGTTGTGTCGTGGTATGAATACCTGACGCCCTGTGAATATTTCGGCGATTGCGGCGATCAACTTGTTGCGGTCGGCTGGTTGGAACCCGGACACAGCTACTACCAGAGCGAGATTGAACCGGAATTCTTGGATAGGCTTGTAGAACTGCTCCAGAATCCCTGGCAGCCGGGTTGCTTTGCAGCCGTACATCGCTGCGGATCCTGCCGTCTATCAGGCGGGCCGGCGGAATTCAGCCACAAAGGAACCTCAGTTCGAATGGGAGTAAGCAACCTGTTTGTACCGGTAGGTGGACTCATATTTGCAGCCCCTTCGCTTATCCTTCATTACATGGATTCACATGGCTATTCGCCGCCGGTCGAGGTCTGCAAGGCGGTTGTGCGGTGCCCGCCAATGCGCTCTATCGAATATCTTCGGGCGATTCTGAAGCACGGTCCAAAAGAGTTCGTCCGTATGGGGCGTTAGTATCAGTATTTTCGCAATCTAGTCACAGCATGTCACGGTACTTGTCAAAGAGCCAACCCTATGTCCCACATCGAAATCCGAATCCCGCAATTAGGCGAGGGCCTGCACGAAGCCCGCATAGTCCGATTTCTCAAACAGCCCGGAGAGTCGGTCGAGCAGGATGAGCCGATCTACGAAATGGAGACCGACAAGGCGACGATGGAGATCGAATCGCCGGTCGCCGGTGTGATCGAAGAGTGGTCGGCGAAGGAGGACGACGTCGTCCTGATCGGCGCGGTAATCGGGCGGATATGCCAGGACGGTGTTTCAGAGGGGGAGAGTGGAGGGGGAGAGGGGGGGACGCGGGTACGCGGAGTCGCGGAGACGGATCGGCGATCTGTGAGTGCCGGTTCGACGCAACAGACCAACGACCCCGCAAGACTATTGAGAGCGGGCCGTGTGCCGCCTAGGACGCGATCCTATGCCCGCGAGAAGGGTGTATCGGATGTGGATTTGGTTAGATTGGCCGGTTCTTCCGACGTTAGGCTTCTGCCGGAAGCCATAGACCGATTTCTCATGACGCGCGCAGATGCCTCTAAGGTCCCGCCCGCAAGGACTGTGGATTCTGCCGTCAAACCGATTGTCGCCAAGGCGAATGATGCGGCCTACGAAGACATCGAGCTGCCCCAGCGCCAGCGAACCCTCGTATACCGCCTCGAACAGGGCACGCGAGCGGTAATTCCCGCGACCATGGAAGTACGGCTGGATTGGGGACCGATAGAAGCCGCCAGATCGCGATTTAAGTTGGCAGGCGGCGACGGTCCTCAGCCCACGCAGTTCCTACTTTTTGCGTGGTGCGTGGCGCAGGCCGCGGAAGCTCATCCTAGTTTTCGGAGCGCGCTTGTAAGCGATACGACGCTGCGCCGCTACGAGCGCCTGCATCTCGGCATCGCCGTTGCCAGGCCGGGCGACGAGCTCCTGATGGCGCGTATCGCGAATGCGAGCGCGCTTAAGCTCGCCGATTTTATCACGGCGGCGAGCGACGCCATCGAGAAAGCGCGTCAAGGAACCGACCAGGCGTCCGACGCGATGCAGATCAGCCTTACCAACATGGCTGGCGTAGGAGTGCGGATTGGCATCCCGGTCCTGGTGGCGCCTTCGGTCGCTACCTTGTTTGTGGGTGAGCCGTTCGACGAAGCCTATCCGCTGCCGGGAGGCGGCATCGGCTTCCGGCGATCGGCGTCCATGGTGATGACCTTCGATCATCGTATTGCAAACGGTATCGGCGCCGCAAACTTTCTCGCGGAAATCCGACGGCGCGTTGAAAGCTTGTTTTCGGAAGTTGCTGATTTGAAGAGGGACGATAGACGATAGACGATAGACGTTGGACGCCGTCTTCACATAGTGCGTCTGACAATCAAACGAAGAATTCACTGCTATGCGCAAGCTGACCCATCGTCCATCGTCCATCGTCCATCGTCCATCGTCCATCGTCCATCGTCTATCGTCTATCGTCTATCGTCTATCGTCCATCGTCCATCGTCAATCGCCACCCAGAATGGATTACAATATGCTCGGAGCAATTGCAGGCGATATCATCGGCTCGCCTTACGAGCGGCGCCCTATTAAGTCAACAGACTTTCCCCTATTCTCCTTGTGTTCGACGTTTACCGACGATTCTGTCATGACAGTCGCCGTGGCTGACGTGCTGCTGGATGGCGGCGATTATGTCGAAAGCTTTCATCGATACTTCGATATGTATCCGCACGCTGGTTATGGCGCCGCCTTCGGCCAGTGGGCCCTCACCCGGTCTCGCGAACCCTACGGGAGCTTTGGAAACGGTTCGGCAATGCGCGTAAGCCCTGTCGGATATGTCTTCGATACCCTTGACGAGACATTGTATGAAGCGCGCCGAACCGCTGAGGTCACCCACGATCATCCGGAGGGAATAAAAGGCGCGCAGGCGGTCTCCGCGGCGATCTATCTGGCGAGAAACGGCGAATCGAAAGATCGAATTGCGGAATATATAACCGGCGTATTCGATTATAACCTCGGCCAACCGTTGGACAGAATACGAACGTGGTACAGCTTCGATGTGACGTGCCAGGGGACCGTACCGGTCGCGCTGCGGGCGTTGATGGAGAGCGATAACTGGGAGCATGCGGTCCGGCTTGCCGTTTCGATGGGCGGGGATTCAGATACGGTTGCGTCCATCGCCGGCGCGCTGGCAGAGGCATTCTACGGCGGCGTCCCTGACGAGGTGGCAGAAAACGTGCGTCGCATTCTTGCCGTACACGGCCCGCCCCTACTGGAGGTCACGGACGCGTTCGCGCTTGCCTATAGCATCCATTAGAAGCCGGCGTCGAGGAATGACAGCAAGTTTGGGCGTTGGCGTTAAAGTCGTAATTCTCCCGCGCTGGAGTTACACCGAAATGCCTCTAAAGGAACTGCTCACCGGCACCTGGAGAGGGGTCCTTGATGTCTTGTATCCGCCAAAGTGCCTCGTTTGCGGCGCATTTGGCCGCGAATCGGTTTGCCCAATTTGTCGTGCGGCTTTTCGGCCCGTGCCCGCTCCGGTTTGCAATCGTTGCGGCGAAACGAAATTGTCAAATCGGTGCAAGCAATGCGATTCCGGGGTGCCGAGGCATCTAGCGCAAGTACGATCTGCCGGTCAGTTCGAGGGAACTCTGCGCGATGCAATCCTCAAGCTCAAGTATCACGACAGACCTCTAATCGCGCCGATCCTCGGATCATTCCTGGCCGGCTTTCTCAAAGAGAAGCCGTTCGGAGAAATTATATTCGATCTCGTGGTACCAGTTCCTCTCGATCGGGCGCGTCTGCGCGAGCGAGGTTTCAACCAATCGGAGCTGATCGCTCGGTTTATAGCGAAAAAGCTGCAAATTCCACTCGATCCTACAGCCATTTCACGGACTCGAAGAACTCGCGCACAGGTCGACCTCAACGCCGAACAGCGCAAACAAAATGTGAAAGGCGCGTTCGTTGTAAACTCGCCCGCAAGCGTTAGCGGCAAGACCGTCCTCCTGGTGGACGACGTTGCTACGACAACCCATACCGGCGACGAGTGCGCGAGGGTCATTAACGACGCGGGCGCCAGGGCTGTGTTCTTGGCCACGGTCGCACGCGATATCTAGTATCAGGCCGTCGCGGCGAACTCGTGGTATACTAACTCGACTTCGTTTCGTCGAGACTCCCGTCCGGATCCGCAATTGTTTGTTCATTCCGAATCCGCGCATTCAAAGACATCCATGCGAATGCAATACAGAATTCTCGCGTTCTTTCGGTCTGGATGTAACCCCAACGCGAATTCTCTCGTCAAAAAAGCGTTACGATTTTTTCCGACAGCCGCATGGATCGGCTGTCTGCCTATGGTCTCGATCCAACCGGTCCAGGCGTGGACCGCACCGGCTTCTATCGACCGCGCGGAAACCGCTCTGAAGCAGATGCAGTCCGGCGAGCTCAACCTAGCCGCGGTTACCCTGAGGCAGGCTCTGGATGCTGATCCCGGCGAATCGCTCCTTCATAACTTGGCGGCCGCTCTGCTCCTGATAACGGGGGATCCGGCCGGCTCGATGAGCGAATGGCAGGTCAGTTTGAATGATCTGCCGGACGACGGCCTTGCCCGATACGGCGCAGGTTTGTGCCACCTTGTACGCGGCGACTGCAATCGGGCTTTGGACCAGATCCAGCTTTCGGCACAGTATAACGGGGATCGCGCCTATTGCCTGCTCGCGCAGAGGTATCTGGAATTCATCTCGGGCGCAACAAGAGCCGGCACGGGGATGTCTTTGCCGGATTCATTTGCTGCACCTGTGCATGCATTTAACGGCCTTGCTTTCCAGGTAGGTGGAAACCAGCCGAAGGCGCTCGAGGAGATGCGCGCAGCTCTCGCAGCATTGCCCGGCGATTCGTATTCGGAACCCGCCGGCCTGGTAATGATGTTCGATAAAGGCCGCGCATTTCGATATGGATCGAATCCGCTCCCAGCCGGCAACGGGCTTGCCGTTTCTAGAGCGCTGCGCGAGAAACCATTTTCGGGGGTCGTTACGCTCTCTGCGGGTGATATCGGTTCGAGCGCCAGCTTTGTTATGTTCAAGATCGATACCGGCTGGAGCACGGTGAGCAACCAACCGCCGTTCAAGCTGGTTTGGGATACGTCGAAGGTTTCAAATGGGATGCACCTGCTTGAGATCGTGGTTCTCGATCGGCAGGGTCAGGAGATAAACCGGGCGAAGCGGGAGATACGGACTGCCAATTCGAACGCTCCCGCGAAGATTACTCCCGAAGCGCTGCGGGCGGAAAAGGTGCGAGCCGCATTGTGGCCGATGATGATGCTAAGGCCAAGCAGAGCCGTACTCTGTTTTGCAGCCGCCGAGGCGGCGAATTCAACCGGCGACAAAGCGCTCGCGACAGGACTGCTCGAGCGCGCGGCTGCCATCGATCCGGGATATCGTGATTCAATCACCCGGCTCGCAGCGCTGGAGGGGACCGCGCAGGAAGGCTCTATCTGGCGCGGCGGCAATGATGAGAAGCTGATCGCACTGACATTCGATGACGGCCCGAAACCGGGATCGACCGAACAGTTGCTGTCTATTTTGACAACGGAGCGAGTTCCCGCAACCTTTTTTGTGATCGGCCGGCACGCATCTGCCTATCCGGACCTAATACGTAAAATCGATTCGGTGGGAATGGAGATTGAGAATCATACATACACCCACCCGAACCTGACGTTACTGCCGGTAAGCTCGGTAGAACAAGAGCTTTTGAGGACAACGGCGGCAGTAAGAGCCGCGACGGGCCATCGTACGAAGTATTATCGTCCGCCTGGCGGAAACTTTAACTCGGAGATCAATCGGATCGCGGCCCAGTGCGGTCAGGCGCCGTGCCTCTGGACTCTCGACGGAGAGGCGTTGGAAAACGGCAGTCCGCAGCGGTTGGTGGAGTACGTAGTCCAGAAAGCAAGTCCGGGAGCGATCGTACTGCTTCACAACGGCCGGCTGACAACGATCGAGGCTCTGCCGAAGATCATCGATGGCTTGCGAAGGCGGGGATTCTCGTTTGTGACCGTAGAACAGCTCATGGCGAGAAAGAACGTAGCTCGAGCGAAGCCGGTCGAAGCCGCAATTCCAGGCGGCCAGTAAGAAATAATAGGATTTCTGCCGAATAGGTGGGAGGAATCCTATTGCCATCAAGCGTATAATTTAAATTGGAAGTTTTGGTGAAACCACCAAACCATTCAGGAGGAATCTCGATGCGAACTTCGCTACGCGGTATCGCCGGAATTGCGGCGATTGGACTCTTATCTTCGATAGGGTTATCTGCGTCTGCCCAGCAAGCGGCCGAGCGAAAGCTGCTTGGCGTCACAATTTGGCGTGAATGGCGCACCGTGCTCCAGCTCTGGGGCCCGCCCGCCCGCATTGAAGTCGGCGCGTCAACCGGCCAGGCTGGCGGCGGCTCGGGCGACCTCGCTGGTTTTGGCGGCGGCGGAGCGCCGGCGATGGGCGGCGGGGGCTTGCCTGGGATGGGCGCCATGGGGCCGCCCGGCATGGGAATGGGATCCGGCGGTAGAATGATGAGCGGCCCTGGAATGATGGGCGGCTCGATGATGATGCGCGGTCCAATGGGCGGAATGGGCTCGGCGGGTGGACGCATGATGGGAATGATGGGCGGTGGTGAGGACGGCGGAGGGATTGGTGCACCAGGCGGAATGGGCGCTCCCGGGATGATGGGTATGGGCGGCGCAATGGGCGGCGGCGGACAGTCGACGGGGTCGTCCGAAGGCGAAGTCACCTGGGTTTACGAGCGCGGTGCCAGCACCTTCATGTTCCTCTTCAACAAGGATGGCAAAGTCATCCAAATCCAGGAATACGGATATTCGTCCACAGGTGGCGCCACACCGACTTCTCGCGGCGTGAAGCTCGGCGATCCGGTCGCCAGCGTCTATTCGGCTTATGGCTGGGCCGACACGACCATCAATAACGGCAGCCAGCTCACGCTCGACTACAGCACAAAAGCGCACGTTGCCTTCCAGCTCCTCAACCAGGGCAAAGGGATGCGCGTCGTTGGAATCACCGTCGCTCAGACAGAGCGAAGCTCCGGCGGCGTTCAAGGCCTCACGTTTCCCGGGGGAATGGGAAGCGGAGCTGCTGGGGGCGGCGGAATGGGAGCGATGATGGGTATGGGCGGCGGCGCCAGGCCTCCCATGGGAATGAGCGGCATGGGCATGGGCTCGGGCGGCGGAAAGAGAGGCGGCGGCGCAATGATGATGCGGCCAGGTGGAGCCGGCGGCAGGGCGCCCGGCAATTAGACAGTTGGCTTGCCAATCTGGGAAGGGAGAGCGGAAGGCGGCGCCTTCCGCTCTCCTTTTTCTTTTTAGCTGCGGTCTCCAATCAAGCCGTTATATCCGGTCAATTCGCGATCCAATCACGAGCAGTCATAACCGCCGCTCTTTCTCTTTTTCCTCTTAGTTCAGACCTCTTATTCTTGCATCTTTTACTTCTCCATTAACCGGAATTCCGGAAGGAGGGCCGGGCTGATCCGGCGTATTTTGCGGTATCCGGCTCCGTGAACTCGGGGCCTTGGCACATTCGAGGAATTCGATGGCGGACAAGGACGAAATCCGGGATCACAGCGATATTGTCGAGGTCATTCAGGCCTCCGTTGCGCTTAAGAGGCGCGGCCGGAACTTCGTCGGGCTCTGCCCCTTCCATCAAGAAAAGACCGGATCGTTTCATGTAGATCCTAGCACGCAGACTTTCAAATGCTTCGGTTGCGGCGTTGGCGGCGATGTCTTCACGTTCGTAGAAAAATACCAGAACATGAGTTTCGTCGAAGCCGCGGAATTCCTCGCGAGACGGGCTGGCCTGACTTTCGATCGAAAAGGCGCCGGCGCCGATCCGCAGAAATCCAGCGAGCGCGAGCTTATCTACCAGGCCAATTCCGCCGCCGCATCCTTCTTCCGCGAGATGCTGGGGAAATCCCAATTCGCCGGGGATTACGTTACGGGCCGCGGCATCAGCCAGGAGACAGTTCAAAAGTTTAAGCTAGGCTTCGCGCCGGAAGGCTGGGATTCGCTCGTAAAGCACTTCAGGGCGCGCGGAATCGACTTGAAGTTCGCAGAAAAAGCCGGCCTGATCCGCCCGAACGAGCGCCGCGATTACTTCGACATGTTCCGGAATCGGATCATGTTTCCGATCCATGACGAACAGGAACGGGTGGTTGGTTTTGGCGGCCGTGCGTTCGGAGAGGATCAGCCTAAATACCTGAACACCGGGGAAACGCCCGTCTTTGCAAAGAGCAAGCTGCTATACGGCCTCCCCTTTGCGCGCCGGGTCATCGCCACCGACGGCCGGGCGCTGTTGATGGAAGGCTACATGGACGTGATCGCGGCTCACCAGGCCGGGTTCCAGAGCGCGATCGCGACTCTGGGGACTTCGTTGACGGAGGAACATGCCAAGAAGCTCGCGCGCCTGGTGCCCGAGAATCCGACGGTCGTTCTGGTATACGACGCGGATAACGCCGGTATAAGAGCCACCCTTAGCGCCTCTGAAATCCTGGAAAAAGAAGGAGTGCTGGTTCAAGTTGCCAGGCTGCCCGCGGGCGACGATCCGGATTCGATGCTGATGCGCGGCGACTGCGAGGGCTTCAAGAAGGTCATCGAGAACGCAACGGGCCGCGTTGAATACCAGTTGGACCGGATCGTCGAGACTTCGGACCAATCCACGGATGCCGGAAAGGCTTTAATGTTGAAGAAGATCACGCATATTCTGGCGAGCATCCGAACCCGCGGCGAGCGCGACGTGTACATGAACAAGGTCTGGCGATTCCATCCCTTGGCGTCTCACAGTCCCGGCCTCGCGAGCGAGCAGCTTCATCGCGACGCCGAGACGCTTCTTCAACGCAAACGTACCGAGCCTGCCGGCAAGAGTTCGCCTGCACGGGCCGGCCAACAATCCACGCAACCCGAACAGCGCCGCGCTTCTCAAGGTGGGCCGGTCTCGAACCGTGCCCCAAGCGGCTCGCGACAATCGGGCAGCCTGACGGAAAAGCCATGGCGGCGGGATCAAGGCAGGGACACGGCTCGTCCCGTGCAGCCCACTCCGATAGCGCCTGGCGGCCCGAGCGCCGTGGAGCGCGCGGAGCGCGAGCTGATAAGGGCGCTCGCCGAGCCGGAGTGGCGCGCCCAGGTCCTCAAGTCGACCACAGACGACGATTTTCCTTCGGAAATCGGCAAACGGTTCCGCAAGTTTGCGGCCGCAATCGACGGGGAGCTGCAAGCCAACGGAGGCGATTTGATGGCCGGTCTGGCGCGCCACGAAGATCAGGATTTTTCACTTTCCGTCAGGTCTCAATTGCAGGAGATTAATGCGCTGATGGCGAAAGTGCCGCTCAATACAGCCGCCATCGCCGGATGCGTGCACACTCTCAGGCAGCACCGTGCGGAGGCGCTCCAGCATGAGCTGGCACAGTTCTTGCAATCGAAGCCAGTGCTGACAGGCGAAGACCTGCAATCTGTCCGGGAACATCAGCGGATGCTTCGAGGGCTGAAGGGCAGCGAAGCGCCGGAAGGACTTGCGAAAGAATGAGCATCGCGGCGACGGACCAGGTCAAAGAGAACAACGAATTCCGGCGGCTGCTCGACCACGGCAAAGAGGCCGGGTTCCTCACATACGACGAGATCAATGAATCGCTGGTCGGCGAAGAGCTTGATGCGGACCAGATCGACGAGATGCTGCAGGTCTTCGCGGAAGAGGGCATCGAGATCATCGTCAAGACCAAGGATTTCACGCTCGGCCTCGGCGAGGGCATCCACCCGGCAGAACCCGCCGCCAAGGAAGGCGAGATTCCCGAAGACGAGATCTCCAGCCTCGACGGCGTGCCCGTAGACGATTCCGTCAGGATGTGGCTTCGGGAGATAGGCCGCACTCCGCTTCTTAGCCTGGACCACGAGATTTCGCTTGCCAAGCGGATCGAGCAGGGGGATTCTTGCGCCAAGAATACGCTTACGCAGGCAAACTTGCGGCTCGTTGTCTCGATCGCCAAGAGATACAGCGGGCGGGGAATGAGCTTTCCGGACCTGATTCAGGAAGGCAACATCGGGCTGATCCGCGCGGTGGAGAAGTTCGACTTTCGCAAGGGCTACAAATTCAGCACCTATGCCACGTGGTGGATCCGGCAGGCGATCACCCGCGACATTGCCGACCAGGGGCGGACGATTCGCATTCCGGTCCACATGGTCGAGACGATAAACAGGCTCATCAAAACCAGCAGCCAGCTTCTGCAGGAGCTGTGCCGGGAGCCGACGCTTGATGAGAAGGCGCGCGCGCTGGATATGCCGAACGAGCGTGTATCCGAGATCATCAGGATTGCTCCC
>JBGPOG010000017.1:0-18713 GCA_041487935.1 Chthonomonadia bacterium
CCAAACTTTTTGTCTCTCCCCCCACGGGTGTTCTGTAAACATCAACCCGTCTGTGGGTCGGGGCGACCCGGTGGGGTCGCCCGGGGACAACGGCCACCACACCGGGTCGCCCCTACATCGTTAACCGAACAGCATTGCGCTTAGGGTGGGACGTTTAGAGGTTGCAGAAGTCGGGTATCGGCAAGTGCCGAGAAACATGGGCGTGCAACAATATGGTGTCTTTATGGTGTCTTTGTTCCGGGGACGGGTAAATTCAGTGGTCCATCGCAAGATAAGGTTCGTCGTCGGCGTGAGCTGTTTCCTGGTGTTGCAGGCAATACTGGTTCCTAACGCCGCCGCAGTCAGATGTTCCAATTGTCTTAGCCCCAGTGTACGGTCCGTCGGTACACGGATCGATATCCAACCAGAACGCACTTTCCGGTTGCCTGGAGCAAAGTTGAACGATTACCAGGCGCAACTGTTTCAGACCGACATGAAACTGGCGTTGACAGAGTCCGCAGCCGTCATCTCGTATCCTGGCCCGACGGAGACGCGGATCGCCGCCTTCGAACGAAAGATCGGCAAGCAGTTGTGGTCCGTTCCGAGGGACATTGACTCGGGAAGGGCTCGTTTGAATGAAGGACGCTGGGAACTAATTGGCGCGACCAACAAAGGAAAGCAAGAGATTGCCGTCCTGCTTCGGTTGCCGTTGGGACCGGAATACAGCAAGCTCTTAAAGGATGGCGATTTGGCGCTATTCGGACTCGACGCTCGTTCCGGTACCGTGATTTGGCGGGTGCCACTTCCAGCGCCCCGGCCGGGACAAGGTCCGCCCAAGATCGGGTTCGTGGGTGGCGTAATCACGTTTGCGGATCATACCGGTCATCTTGCCGGGGATGCAGCTACCAATAGACAGTGGCGGCCCTATCGCGTTACCTTCCGGGACGCTTTCACCGGGGCCCCATTAGCTGCGGCAAGCAGGCCGGGCGATCATCCGACGGAACACGGCCCTGGATCGGTCGTGTCGCGGTTGGTCCTGATACAGACTGCAGCCTACACGCCGTGTTTGCTTCTCCCAGATTCGACTCTGTGCATCACGCTACCGATCTTCCGAACAATCTATCTGGGCAGCACGGGCATACCTGTTTGCTCAACCGATAACCGCGCCGTCGTGCTCGTCAGGACGGATGAAGACGGAATGGGCCATGCTCAATGGCCCCAATATCTGTATTGCGTCGACGCGATGGGACGCAAGTCGTGGCAGTTTCCCAGGCTCCTGGTATTCCCCAACGGGATGCAGCCCGAACAACAGGCGCGCGACTACGAGACGATTAACCAGGCATGCCTCACTCCGAATGCCGGAATGGTAATCGGTCAGGGAGAAGACCTTGGTGGCCGGGTGCTGGGCTTGCACGGCATAGACGTTGTGAGCGGCAAGGTTGCGTGGACGCAACGGATGCCTGGGATGTTCGTACTCTCCATGGCCGAGTTCAGGAAAGGCTGCTTCGCTCTCCTCGCATCCGGACGGCCAGTAGAAATGGCGAATGCGCGCGAGTTGGTCTACGTGGAGGCCCGCACCGGCAGGCTGCGCCGGCTCGGTCACCCGCCAGCCGCACTGCGCCTCTGGGCAAGGGGAGGCGAGCTGTTCGTACTTACCTCAGAAGGAAAGATACAGTTGTACTCCTGTAGGCAACTGCTCAAGACGGCAGGATAGTGAGGACCACCTCGCAGGTTCCAGCATTGATCCCTCCCCGCAAATTTCGCGCCTTCATCCGCCTCACCCGCCCAATCTTCCTTCTGGGGGGCGTTCTTATGTACGGCCTGGGCGTTGCCATTGCAGCCTCTCAGGGCGCTGCCGTTGACATTCCACGCGCGCTGCTCGGCCAGTGGATGGTTACGTCCATCCAGGCCATGGCTCAGTACGCAAATGAATATTACGACTTCGAAGTCGACAAGCTGATTGCGGGAAATCGCACGTTCTTTTCTGGCGGAAGCGGCGTTCTGCAGGGCGGCGACCTGCCGCCGGCGGTCGCGTTGTTCACAGCGCGAGTCTGCGCTATCTCGGCGGTTGTTTCCATTGTGATCGTCGCAACGTTTCAACCGATCGCCGCCGTGATCGGGTTAATTGCCCTGGCCGGAAGCTGGTACTACTCCGCGCCGCCACTGGCGCTGATGGGCAGCGGGTGGGGTGAGCTTTCGACGTCCATCATTGTGGCCTTGCTGGCTCCGGCCGCCGGATATGTGCTGCAGACGGACCGATTTGATCCGCTTCTGGTTGCGATTTCCCTGCCGCTTGTGCTTATTCACTGGGCGATGATGATCGCCTTTGAATTCCCGGACTACGAAGCCGACCTGGCTGTTGGCAAGAAAACCATTACCGTCCGAATTGGCCTGTTCCGTGCGGCATTTCTGCACAATGCACAGGTTGCGTGTGCAGCAATGGCTTTGATCGCTCTTGCTTTGACGGTGAGGCCTGCTCGATTGGTCTGGTTGGCATTGCCCTTGGCGGTCTGGCAATTTGCCGCCGTGTGGCGGCGGCAGCGCAACGGTTGGACGCATTATGGTGCGCTGACTATTGGAGCGGTGGGTTTATTTGTCCTTACGGCGATATTGTTCCTGGTCGGGTTTGCCGCTTTGCGTTAGCTTCCGTTTCACACGGGTATAATTGGACGTTGCATTACCTGTTCATCCTCAACATTCAGTACTATCGAAGTCCCGACAGCAATCCCAACTCAGCAGACGTTCGAGCGAAACCTTGCGCCTGGCTTCACCGTCAGGACCAACATGAAAAAAGCATATTACATTGCCGTCATCATCGCGCTTTGTTCAACATTTGCAAGACCGACCGAGGCTCAGAAGCAGGAGACTCGGTTTTCGTTTGCCGGCGCGGACGCAGGCGGAAATGTCTACGAAATGAAGCCCGACGGCACGTTTGAATCCGTGAGCAATCTGTCCATTGCCGGAATGAAGATCACCAGCAAGCTGACCGGCAAGATAACGGATGGGCTTCTCACGGAATATGAGCTGGAACAGACGCAGGCGGGAGTGTCGGGAAAGGTTAGCGCTCGAGCCGGCAAGCTCAAAGCGGAAGCAGCCGGCAACAAGAAGGAGCAAGACTACAAACCAGGAAAGGTGCTCTTCGCCAACTTCCATCCCGCGCTCAGCGCCACTCTCGCCAAGGCATTCTCGGTTAGCGCAGCGGACAGCCAGCGGATCGAGTTGATGATCGTCGATGGAGGCATCTTCATATCGATCGATCTCGTGAAGCGGCCTGCGAAGACGGTGGAAGTGGCGGGCGTCAAGCATGTTGTACAGGTCTTCCAGGCGCGATTTCCGTCGGTAGACATGGAAATCTATGTCGACGACTCCGGCCGGACGGTCGCGTGGAACGTCCCCACACAGACGCTTAAGGCAATTGTCCCGGGCTTTGAAGATCTGGTAGTCGATCCGACGACGAAGATGCCCGAGCTCAGCCAGCCGACGTTCAAAACGAAGACCGAAAAGTCCGTTAAGATCAAAATGCGCGACAGTACAGAGCTCACAGCGGACATCGCGCGCCCGGACGGAATTGAAAAGTATCCGGCAATTCTCATCCGCACGCCTTACGGCCGAGGCGGGCAAATGGCCTCGGGCGATTGGTGGGCAAAGCGAGGCTATGTCCTGATCGCCCAGGACTGCCGGGGGCGCGGCGACAGCGCCGGGGAATGGGAGCCGTTCGTCCACGAGCGAACCGATGGATATGATACGATCGACTGGATCAGCAAGCAGCCCTGGTCGAACGGCTCTGTCGGGATGATCGGCGGCAGCTACGTGGGCTGGGTCCAATGGTGGGCGGCCGTCGAGTGCCACCCGGCGCTAAAGTGCATCGTCCCGCAGGTCTCCCCGCCCGACCCGTTCTTCAACGTGCCGATCGACCATGGCATCCCGTTCCTCTATGGCGGCGTTTGGTGGGCGGCTGTTGTCAAGGACAAAGGACCGCTCACGGCGCTGCCAAAGCTCAAGAATCTGGAGGGCTTCAAGCAGCTTCCGATCTCAAAAGTCGACGATGCGGTCCTTGGCGCCGATATCCCGTTCGTGGACCGATGGTGGCAGAAGGACACCGCCGCGTCGTTCGGACCGGCAAACTTTTCAAGCGATTTGAAGAAGGTCAAGATTCCCGCGCTGCACATTAGCGGATGGTGGGACGGCGACGGCATTGGGACGAAAATGAACTGGGCAGCCATGCGAGCGCTCGGCCGAACGAACCAGTGGCTGATCTACGGCCCGTGGACCCACGCCTTCAATACAACGTCCCGTCTGGGCGACACGGACTACGGTCCCAACGCGATTATGGAGCTCGAATCGGTCTATCTCCGGTGGTTCGACACGTGGCTGAAGGGCAAGCAGGTCGGATTGGAAAAGATGCCGAAAGCGCGAGTATTCGTAACCGGCGCCAACGAATGGCGCGACCTGAATGGCTGGCCGGATTCGCGGTCGACCGAGAAGAAGTTTTATCTCAGCACTACCGGGCCTGCCAACGGGCCGGAAAGCGCCGGCAAGCTCACGGAAACGCCGCCTGCCTCGCCGCAAGAACCGGACCGGTACACCTATAACCCGGCTCACGCGACCATCCCGAAGGAGCTAACCAACCAGGACCCCGGCGAAGCGAGCACCGTCGTTAAGCTGGACCCGCACGACCAGAGCTCGCTCTTCTATCGAACGGCGTCTCTGGAGAAACCAATTGCAATGGGCGGTCCTATCGCGATAGATCTCTATATCTCGACGTCCGCTGTGGACACGGACTTCTACGGAACCGTTGTTGATGTTGATGAGAAAGGCGAAATCCGCGCCATCGGACGGCCCGGAAAAATCCGAGCGAAGTATTTCAAGAGCTTCGACAAGCCGGAGCTGTTGAAGCCTGGCAGGATCTACAAACTCACGCTCGCGCATTGGGATACCGCTCACCAGTTCATGAAAGGCCATCGGATCGGCCTGTTGGTCTCATCGGATGGATTCCCGGTCTATGCGCGAAACCTTGGGACGGGAGAATCGTCAGCGACTGGCACCCGGATGGTCGCCCAGCACGAGACGATCTACCATGACTCGAAACACCCGAGCGCGCTGAGGTTCCGGGTGCTGCCATCGCCGTGAAACGATCTGGATATGAACCTGATCGGGGTCGGAAGCCAAAAGATGGGTGGCTTATGTTCCTGGGTGCGGCAACGTGCGCTGGCGTACTTGACCGCGCTCAATAACAGTGAACTGTCGTTCATAGGACATAGAGCCGGCGAGAAGCGAGAGTAGGAGGATTTCTGCGGGTTCATCCGCAGGAACTCAGCGATTCTCGGTAGAATGATCCATATGATGTCCGCAACCATTCCTGAAAACACCCAAACAGTTCGCCGGCTTAACATACCCAAGAGGGAGACAATGAAAGTACCAGGCCGTTCGGCATTGTCGAGTGTGCTATGCGCCGCTCTCGTTTTGTCTCTGAAAGTAGCATCTTACGGCGATGGCAAATTCGTCCCTCTCTTCCCCGTCAATGGCGCCCCGACAGGCTGGGTCGTTCGCGAATGGAACGACCTGTCCAAGCCGGTCGAAGGTGTGGAGTGGACGGTCGAGAACGGTGTACTTCACTCGGGGAAGAAGCGCGGAACCTGGCTCGTCAGCGAGAAGGAATACGGCGACTTCATCCTCGAATGCGAGATCAAACTAACCGAACATGGCAATAGCGGCATCGCTTTGCGGGCGCCCATGAAGGATGACCCAGCATTCGCCGGCATGGAGATGCAGTGTGCTGATTTCCGCTACAACACCGACGCGAAGCCGTTCGAGCTGACCGGCGCCATCTACCGAGCCATCGCGCCGAAGAAACAGGTCTACAAACCCACCGAGTGGAACAAATTCCACATCGAGCTGCGCGGCGCGCACCTGAAGGCCATGCTGAACGGCGAGCTTATTCAGGACGTCGATTTGACAACGCTTGACAAGCCTACTAAACGCCATGACGGTTCCGACGCAATCCCGGTCAAAGACCGGCCGCTCAAAGGCCACATCGGCTTCCAGCATCTTAGCAAGGACGATGAGCCGGTGACGATCAGGAATGTGAGAATCAAGGAGTTGTGAACCAGCCGGATGCAAAAAACGATATCCTCCGCCGAATAGAACAAGACACAGGGGTTTCGAATCTCGCCGTTATCCTCGCCGACCAGTTGGAACCAGCGAATCTCCACTCGCTGCTCCTCGAAGTCTATCGAATACGCTCGGAGCGCCGTTCGCCTGCCGCAGTCTTGGCAGATTATGAATCGAGCCGGTTCGTGCGTCCGGCAGTGGCCGGCCCGAGGTTGTTGCTGGAATGGGACCGCATCGCGTTCTCGTCGCTTCCCACCGGCTTTGTTCCACTCGAGCTTTCTCCAGTGTGCCCCTTTGGAACGTGCTCGACCGTTGCCACCGTCAGCCAGGACAAGTCACTGGTCACGGTGCGGAACCTCGAGGTCCTCTCCGATCTTACGAATGTACTTGCCCTGGAATGCGCCTCCCGCCGCCGGGTTCTTCTGAAGACAAATCCGAAGTCTTCAGAATTCGTACGGCTGGCAGCCAGCCATCGGATGGTCCGGCCGCAGTTTAGCCCGGATCCGCGGATGCTCCCGCACTTTCGATTGTTCGGAGCTTGCAGCGCGGGAAGGGACACGGGCGACCGGCGTTTTGAGATTCAATCACTGGACGAACACCTTGGAATCTACATCCGCGCTTTGATAACGTTCCTTGGGGGTTCGGCGTCCTTGAGAGTGTCTATTACTGATCTCATCTTCGATCCATCGCTGGACTGGCTGGCGGAAGTTATGTCTCGACTTGGAGAACAATTCCCTGGTGTCGACTTCCGCTTCGATTCTAAACGCACCACCGGCCGGGGTTATTACCGAGATCTCTGCTTCAAGATTCACGAGATATCGGGCGAACAACCCATCGAGTTAGCCGATGGCGGGTCGGTGGATTGGACGCAGAAGCTGCTCAGCAATGCGAAGGAACGCCTCTTCATCAGCGGTGTCGGAAGCGAGAGGGTCTGCGGGTTACGAATCGAAGAACGATGAACCATGTCTTCGTCACAGGGACAAGCATTTGAACTGGACACCTACAGACGAGGCTGTCGACTGGTTCTTGGAAGGCGATCCTGCCATATGTTGGCAGACGATGCGCGGCCTGCTGAACGCAGCCGAGAGCGAATGGCGAGCGGAGCAGCAGCGCACGCTGGAAACCCGGGTGGGGAGCGCAACTTATATCGCTTCAAGACGTAGACGGAGGCTGAGGAGGTGGAATCTACACTCCCAAGTGGATTTCGACAACCTATACGATGTTGACGATCTGCAGCATCGGCATTCCCCGCAATTGCGAAACGGGAAGGCGAGGGGCGCGGCTGGTTCTTGACCGGATACTTGGCGAAACCATCGATGGACAGTTCCGCCGAAGGCTCGCGGGCTGCGACCGCTGCATCGTGGGAATGATGCTGCAGATTGCGGTCTGTTTCGGCATCGAAGACGAGCGGTCCGAAGCGATCGTAGGCAATCTCCTAACTGACAGGATGCCCGACGGCGCTTGGAACTGCTGCCGGACCCGGCGTCCGCGCACCCATCACAGTTCGTTCCACACCACATTCAACGTGCTGGAGGGCTTTCGCGAATACCTCGAACGCGGCAATGGAACGCGGCTCGACAACGTGCGGGTCGCCGAGCAGAGCGCGCTGGAGCCCTTGCTCCAGCACCGGCTGTTCAAGTCCGATCGAACGGGTGAGGTCATCAATCAGGAATTCACCATGTTGTCGTTCCCATATCGCTGGCACTATGATGTGCTCCGCGGACTGGAGTATATTGCACGAACTGGCGCGCCGCGGGAAGACCGGCTACTGGACGCAATCGACCTCCTCCAATTGAGGCTGCGTGCCGATGGCTGCTGGCCCGTGCAGAACAAGTACGCCGGCAAGGTGTTTTTCGAATTGGAAAAGGTTGGCGGTCCTAGCCGATGGAATACACTGCGGGCGCTTCGTGTGCTGCGGTGGCGGGACGCATCGTAGTCGGGGAGATCGATCGATAATACTAACGAATCGTTTGTCAGGCCCAAAGCATGATCTGGCTCAAAGCTACCAGGGCGGCCGTCTCGGTGCGCAGGACGTAGGTCCCGACGGAAGTAAGTCGAGCGCCGGCTGCGAGCGCGCTTCCAACCTCATCGGGCGTAAATCCGCCCTCCGGCCCAATGCACAAAAGAATTCGGGCGCGCCCGCCGGTTGCCCTCGATGAACCGATTGAGTCGGGTCTGCCCACAAGCAGCGATCCGGCCGGGTCCAAGAATAGAGTGAGGTCGTATCCGCAAAAAGAACCGACCAGCTTCGAAAGATGAACGGGTCGTTCGATTTCCGGGACCCGCGCCCTGCCGCACTGTTCCGCAGCGCCTTTCGCGATCTTTCTCAAACGATCGAGCTTTTCTTCCGACGCACAGGCTGCTATCTTCACGACAGTACGCTGGGTAAATAGCGGGATGAAGGCGCTCGCCCCTATCTCTGAGCCGTGCTGAATGACCTGCTCCAACCGGTCGCCCTTTCCTACGGCCTGGGCTACCGTTGCATGAACCACCGGCTCCGGCAAGACCTGGGCCTGGCCCAGAATACGGGCCGAAGCAGTTTTCTTATCCACTGAAGCGATTTCGGCCTCGAACCCGTTTCCCAGATTGTCCAGGAGAACTATGCGCTCACCGATCTGGATGCGCAGCACGTTAGCCAGATGGTGATAGTCTGCGCCGGCGATCGTGACGAATTCGGATTTAATATCCGCAGGATTCAGGAAAATATGTCGCATATCCCTGTACTCATCAATTCGGTCAGTCGGCTGGCCGACATCGGGCCACAACCGCGCGCCAGATATCATCGGACCGGATTTCAAGCGGATCGAACCCTTCGGATTCTAAAGCCGACATCACATCGGGAAGCCGCTCCTCGACGATCCCGGATCCGATAAACAGTCCCTCGGAATTGAGCCGTGAACGAATGGATGGCAGAAGCTCGACAATCACCGAGGCGAGAATATTCGCGACCACCAGATCGCAGCCTTGCGCCTCCACATTGAAGCCTTCCATTTCATGAACGATCACGGTGGAATCGAGGGTGTTTGCTGTTACATTCTCGCGGGCGATCTTGCGGGGGAGGCTGTCGATGTCGGTTGCGTGAACGGTCATTGCGCCCAATCTTGCGGCGGCGATGGCAAGGATTCCGGAACCCGTGCCGATGTCCGCGACGATCATTCCTGGCCTGACATATCGGTCCAGGCATTCGAGGCAAAGTCGCGTGGTGGGGTGGCCGCCCGTGCCGAATGCCATTCCAGGATCGAGATCGACGATCGCGCGGGACCGATCGCCCAAATAGCTTTCCCAACTAGGCTTGATGACCAGGCGCTCGCCGATTTCGAGGGGTTTGTAGTGCTGCTTCCAGGCGGTGGCCCAATCGACGTCATCCAGTTCGCGGATGTTGAAGTCGAGCGGCGCGGATAAGTCGAACTCCGGGAGCATAGCCAAGCGGTCTTCGAGGATGTCGAGGCGGTCCTGCAGGTCGTCGTCCATGGAGAGGCAGCCGGTTATTTGTCGGGGATCGTCGTCCCGTTCAGAGACGCCTTTGCTGCCGGCATCGAGCAACGCGGCGATAACCGCTTCACTCGATTCGGCAGGAACGCGGACGGTGACCTCGGTCCAGCGCATCTATTTGTCGCCGCGGAAGAGCTTTCCGAGCAGGCTTTTCTCTTCCTGGGTTTCGACGACGTCGCCCAGGCTGTAACCGAGCTGGCGAACGAGCTGCTTCTGGTCTGCGGAGAGCTTCGTCGGCACCTGGACGCGGGCTATCACGTATTGGTCGCCTTTACCGCGTCCGTTGAGATCGGGAATGCCTTTCTCGCGGAGCTTGAACGACGTGCCGCTCTGAGTCCCTTCCGGGATTGAGAGGCGCTCTTCGCCGGTGATCGTGGGCACGGAAATCTGCCCGCCGAGGCAAGCTTTTACGAAGCTGATCGAAACCTCGCAGAAGAGATCGTTGTTCCGGCGCTCGAAAAACTCATGGGGTTTGACGTATAGGACGATATAGAGATCCCCCGGATCGCCTCCGCGGACACCGGCGTCGC
The DNA here is from genome assembly GCA_041487935.1 of Chthonomonadia bacterium. Lineage (GTDB taxonomy): Bacteria > Armatimonadota > Chthonomonadetes > Chthonomonadales > CAJBBX01 > JBGPOG01. Next base: position 10,113 of record JBGPOG010000017.1, read on the forward strand.
CCTCGCCACCAAGCCTGATTCGAGATCCACTGTCTACTCCGGGTGGGATTTTGACCGTGCGCTCACGCGTCTTGCGCATGCGGCCCGATCCGCTGCACTGCCCGCACGGGCTCTGCACGACCCGCCCTTCCCCACGGCATCGCCCGCAGGCCGCTTGCGTTTGAAACGTCCCCAGGAGCGTGTTTTGCGTGTGGCGGACGTAGCCCGTACCGCGGCAGTTGGGGCAGGATTCCACCTGTGTACCTTGCCTGGCGCCGGAGCCGTGGCAGAGGTCACACTCTTCATGCCGGCTGAATTTAACCGTCTTCTCGCAGCCCAGCGCGGCATCTTTGAGCGCGATCTCCATGTCTTGTCGAAGATCGTCGCCGCGCTCCGCCGTGCTTCCGCTAGCCGCGGGACGGCCGCCGCCGCCGCCGAAGAAGATATCGAAAATGTCTCCGAGGCCGGCCCCGCCAAAGCCGGCGGCGGCTCCTGCGCCGGCCGCACCGCCATTCAGACCTGCGTGGCCAAACCGGTCGTAGGCCCTCCGCTTGCCGTCGTCGCTGAGGATCTCATAAGCCTCGTTGATATCTTTGAATTTGGTCTCGGCGCCCGGCTGCTTGTTGACGTCCGGATGATACTTGCGGGCCAGGTTGCGGTAGGCGCGCTTGATCTCCTCGCCGCTCGCAGAGCGGGAGACTCCCAGTAGCTCGTAACAATCGCGTTTTTCTGCCATTAGGTCACATGCTCTGTGTTCAGATGTTCAGGCGTTCAGGTGTTCAGGAAGGAACGCGCGCATCTGCGAATTGTCCTTTTCACTTGATCTCACCGTCAACCGGTTCCGAGTCCGATTCGTTTTGCGCGTTGACTTCATCGACCGCATCGCGAACGGTTTGAGCGGCATCTTCGCCGCCGGCGCCATTCGAGGCAGCTTGCGCATAGAGAACGGTCGCTAACTCGTGAGTGGCCGTCGCAAGGCTTTCCGTCGCCGACTTAATTGCTTCCTGGCCGCCGCCTGCCAGTGCGCCTCGAACTGAAGCAATCGCCGACTCCGTCGCGGCAATCTTCTCCTCGTCTACCTTTCCGCGCGCCTCGATAGTCGTCCGCTCGGCGCTGGCAATCGTCGATTCGGCCCGGTTCCGCAGCTCGCTCTCCTCACGCCTCTTACGGTCTTCTTCCGCGTGCTCCTCCGCATCCTGGACCATCCGCTGAATCTCGTCGTCAGAGAGCCCCGTAGACGAGGTGATCGCGACCCGCTGCTCGTTACCCGTCCTGATATCCTTCGCGCTGACGTGGACAATCCCATTGACGTCGATATCGAACGTCACTTCGATTTTCGTCGTGCCGCGCGGTGCGGCGGGAATTCCGGCGAGCTGGAAGTTCGCCAGGAACTTGTTGTAGGCAGCAATCTCGCGCTCGCCCTGATAGACCTTGATGTCCACCGCGCTCTGTCCATCCGCGGCGGTCGTGAAGAACTCGCTCTTGCTCGTCGGGATGGTTGTGTTGCGATCGATCAGCCGGGTCATCACGCCGCCCAGAGTTTCGATCCCAAGCGAAAGCGGCGTCACGTCCAGCAGGATAATATCCTTGACTTCGCCGGATAGGACGCCCGCCTGGATCGCTGCGCCGGCTGCCACGACCTCGTCCGGGTTGACCCCTTTGTAGGGGTCCTTCCCGAATATTTTCCGGACCAGCTCTTGAACCGCGGGCATCCGGGTCGAGCCGCCAACCAGGAGTACTTTATCGATGCTCCCCGGTTCCAAACGCGAATCGGCCAGTGCCCTGCGAGTGGGTTTCACCATCTTCTCGAGCAGGTCGCTCGTGAGCGATTCGAATTGCGCCCGGGTCAGGTTCAGGTCCAGGTGGAGCGGCCCGTCTGCGCCGCTCGAAATGAAAGGAAGGTTGATGTTGGACTGAACGACGTTGCTCAGCTCGATCTTCGCCTTCTCCGCCGCCTCCTTCAAACGCTGGTGCGCCATCCGGTCGCGGCGAAGATCGATGCTGTGCTCCTTCTTGAATTCCTCGACCATCCAATCGACAACGCGGTTGTCCCAATCGTCGCCCCCGAGATAGGTATCGCCGTTCGTCGCTTTGACTTCGAACAGGCCGTTGTCCAACTCGAGGATGGAAACGTCGAATGTGCCCCCGCCAAGATCCCACACGAGGATCGTGTGCAGCTCTTCCTTATCCATTCCATACGCTAGGGCTGCCGCAGTGGGTTCGTTGATGATTCGGAGGACTTCCAGCCCCGCGATAGCCCCGGCGTCCTTGGTCGCCTGGCGCTGCGCGTCGGAGAAGTATGCCGGAACGGTGATGACAGCTTGCTTAACCGGCTGGCCCAGGTAGGATTCGGCGTCCTTCTTGAGCTTCTGAAGAATCATCGCCGAGATTTCTTGCGGGGAGAACGTCTTGTCGTCGATTGCGACCTTGTAGTCCTTACCCATCTGCCGCTTGATGCTGGCGATCGTGCGGTCCGGGTTGGTAATCGCCTGGCGCTTGGCTAGCTGACCAACCAGGCGCTCACCGCTTTTCGTAAATCCAACGACCGACGGGCACAGGTTTCCGCCTTCCGCAAGCGGAATGACGGTCGGTTCCGCGCCTTCCATCACAGCGATGACAGAATTCGTCGTTCCTAGATCGATGCCTACGATTTTAGCCATATCTTCTAATTAGCGGTTGGAGAAATGGAGTACTGGAGTACCGGAGTATTGCGGTTTCGCAGATGCTCTCCCGATACTCCAACAATCCAATACTCCATCACTCCATTACTCCTGCTATTCCTCATCCGTATCCGAGTCGTCGATGATGAGGTCATCCGAGTCCTGCGCGGTGTCGTCCCCGACGATCCCGAGTTCGTCGCCCGTTACGGCAAGGCCATAAGGTCCTTCTTCTGCCGCATCGTCGATTTCGGCTTCCATGACGTCATCTTCGGATTGCATGATATCGTTATCGAGCTCGGCGTCCGGCTCGTAGACCGCACGTTCATCGGTTGCGCTTAACAGCGCGCCGATTTCCGCCGCCGTCGGTTCGTGCATGGGCTCGTCATCGTCAATTCCCGTGGCCACCAGTCCCGTGAGAACGGGCGAGGCGGGGAGGCGGGCCGGAAGCTGCTCGGGCTCGCCGACCTGGAGTGGAACTATCTGTCCGGCGGCAATCTCTTCCAGCGCGACGGTGAGCGGGTTTGCGGACTTCGAATCCGTGAGTCTGCGAGCGCCATCCTTGATCTGCTTGGCGCGCTTGGCCGCAACAATTACCAACGCATATTTGCTCTCGAGCGCATCGAGTTTATCGGCCGCCGGGTAAATCATAAGTGATTGGCTCCTTGAATGTACTACAGTGGGTGCTGCGAATTGAATTCCGATTGTTTAAGAATGGCTGTTGGCCATTTGTTATTGTACGTTTGTCGCCGGCTCGCGCGAGGCGGCGTACTCTTCTCCGATATCCGATACCGGACCGCTCGCGCCCCGCTCTTCCATTTCCAAAATGACCTTCACGCCGTTCATGTTGACTCCCTTAACCTCTGTCAAATATCGAACGCGCTCCAGCCGGATCAGATCGTTATCGGAATACAGGCGGCGGTTCTTGTCGGTCCGCGTGGGAACGACAACGCCCTCCTGATCCAGAAGGCGGAGCATCCAGGCCGGCAGTCCTGTCAACCTTGCTGCCACGCTGATCACGTATACTGGAGCATCGCCTTCCGGTCGCATGATGCGAGAATCCGTGTGCGCCGACGCACTTTGAAGGTGGGAAGCACTGATAACAATTCAATTGCCGGACCGCAAATCACTTCAAACGTCAAACGTCGTGTCACGATATGGGCACAAAACGGGACGCGGCAACGACCGCGTCCCCGTGTTTCGGCTTAGCTTATTATGGGTCAGAATGCTCCCGATGTCAAGAAGACGCTGAGGAATCCTCCGAAAAATCCTTAAGGTTGCCAGGCGAGCCATATCTGAGTCAGGCTCTTGAGACGTGAAGTCAAACCAGCCGGATAAACAATAGTATCCTGCCCGCATGGGATCTAATTTCGACGATCTCCAGGTAAGATTGCCGGTTTACAACACGTTTCGACAGGAATACCGTAGTTTTGCGAATGACATTGGTTGTATCGATCCGCTAAAATGGGCGTGCAACACTCGGAGGAGGAGAGCGCCGTGTCCTTAATGAGCGACGAACGAGCAGGGATGTTGGCTGCGAATTGCGCCGTCTGTGGTGAGTTCTGCGAATCAAAGGCGATTACGATCGCTTTACCGCGGGCTGCCAGCGGGCTGGCTGTTTTTCGCAACGTGCCTGCCGAAGTCTGTCCCCACTGCGGCGAGACACGCTTCTCGCTGCACACCACGGGCCGGTTGATGGCGGTCGTCAGGGAAAGCACTCCTCCGGACGAGATTGCCATGGTGCCCATCTACGACCTTGATAGTCCCGGCAAGCGTTGAAATCCGGGTACTTCGATAGGGGGCCGCCGGAATTATCCGACGGCCCTTCCAATATTGTTCCTTCTCCCTTACTGCTCCATCCCACCACATCCGGGTACAATGACGATTGCCAATAATTCAGGGATGCGCTCGTGCTTATGAGAACTTGCGCGCGGGCATTCCGGGTATTCAAGCAATGGTCGAATCAGAGTTTTATAAGCAATTTCACGGCCCAAACGCCGGGTACGTTCTGTATCTATACGAGCGTTATACCTCCGATCCGAACACTGTAGATCCCTCTACACGCGCAGTCTTCGAGCGGTGGAACCCTCTCACCGAATTGTGTGCAGCAAGCGCCGGATTGAGCGATGCGCCCCCCGCCGCAACCCATTCGACCCCTTTCATCAAGGGCGCATCCCAGGGAGAGCGCACGGGCGATACCGTGATGAAAGTCGTAATGACAGCGCGTGTTGCCAGGCTCGTGCGCGAGATCGGGCATCTCACCGCTCATATCGATCCTCTCGGCAGCGAGCCTCCTGGCGATCCAGGCCTCGAAATCTCCACTCACGGGCTTACGGAAGACGATCTTCGGCGCCTTCCCGCCAGCGTGATCGGCGGTCCCTTATCACAAGGCGCCGCCAACGCGCTGGAAGCCCTGGAGAAGCTCCGAGGAGCATACTCCAGATCGATCGGGTATGAAGAAGACCACATCCAGATCGACGAGGAGCGGAACTGGCTTCGGGAGTCGATCGAAACCTTCCGTTTCTTCAGAGGATTTACCGGCGACCAGAAGCGCGAGCTGCTGGAGCGGCTGACGGAAGTCGAAACATTCGAGCAGTTTATCCACAAGACCTACCTCGGGCAGAAGCGGTTCTCGATCGAGGGCGCGGACATGCTGGTGCCGATGCTGGATACCGTCATACGCTGTCAGGCGGCGCGAGGAACTCGCGAGGTCGTCATCGGAATGGCTCATCGCGGACGCTTGAATGTTCTGGCGCACATCTTGCACAAGCCCTACTCGTCTCTGCTCGCCGAATTCCAGGCTGCCAAGCAGGAAGAGGGCGCGTCAGTCGCGGGTTCCGGGACGCGGGGTTGGTCAGGCGACGTAAAATACCACCTTGGGGCTCGTGTGTCTTATTCCGACACTCAGATCAAAGACATGCCGATCACGCTGGCGCCGAATCCCAGCCATTTGGAATTCGTGAATCCGGTGGTGGAAGGACGGGCGCGCGCAGCGCAGGAGCGACGCGAGACGCCGGGGCGTCCGCTGCAGGACCCGAAGGCTTCGCTGGCGATTCTCGTTCATGGCGACGCGGCGTTCCCCGGCCAGGGCATCGTGGCCGAAACGCTCAACCTTGGCCAGTTGCCCGGGTACAACGTCGGCGGAACGATCCACATTATTGCCAACAACCAGATCGGTTTCACCACCAGCCCGCAGGACGCTCGGTCCACCCTATACGCCAGCGATCTGGCAAAGGGCTTCGAGATACCCATCGTCCACGTTAACGCGGACGATCCGGAGGCCTGTATCGCTGTGTCACGGATGGCGTGCGCGTATCGCGAGCGATTCCATAAAGATTTCCTGATCGATCTCGTCGGCTATCGCCGTTACGGCCACAACGAAGGCGACGCGCCGGAATATACCCAGCCGCGAATGTACAAGAGCATTGCGGCGCACCCTACCGTGAGACAGATTTGGGCAAACGTACTCGAGAAGAAAGGCCTGGCGTCTGCCGCGGAAGCGGATGCGATCGTGAAGCGGGTCCAGAAGGAATTGCAGGAAGCACGGGCAACCCCGCAAAAGCAAGAAACTGCCAAGCTGAACGAACTGAAAGCGAGCGAGATCGATGAAGCTGAGAAACTGGTCCCGACCGATCGGCTAACGGAATTTAACGAAGCATTGCTAGTGCGCCCGCCTGGTTTCACGATCAATTCGAAGCTCGAAGCCATCTTGCAGCGCCGGCGAGCCGGCCTGAACTCTCCCGGCGGAATCGACTGGGCGCACGCGGAAGCGCTCGCCTTCGCGGCGATCCTTTCCGAAGGCGTTCCCATCCGGTTTACCGGCCAGGACACTGAAAGAGGCACCTTTGGCCACCGGCACCTCGTTCTGCACGACCCCGGAACCGGAAATGAGTTTTGCCCGCATCAATCCCTGGCGACCTCGAAGGCGTCGTTCGACATTCACAACAGCCCACTCTCCGAAAATGCCGCGCTCGGTTTCGAATATGGTTACAGCATGCACGCGAAAGGCGCTCTCGTTTTGTGGGAAGCTCAATTCGGGGATTTTGCCAATTCGGCGCAGGTGATCATCGACCAGTTCATCGTTTCCGGCAACTCCAAGTGGCAGCAGACACCGTCGCTCGTTCTACTCCTGCCGCACGGTTACGAGGGCCAGGGCGCGGAACATTCCAGCGCCCGCATCGAGCGGTTCTTGCAGTTAGCATCTAACGACAATATACGGATTGTGAATTGCACCACTTCCGCCCAGTACTATCACGTGCTTCGGCGCCAGGCGGCGCTGCTCGAGAAATCTCCGAGGCCGTTGATCGTCTTTTCTCCGAAGTGGCTCTTGCGGCACCCGCTCGCCGGTTCGCCGCTTTCGGATCTGACTGACCGTTTGTTTCAACCAGTTCTGGACGACGCATTTGCGTCCGGCAGGCGCGATCGAGTGACGCGGCTGGTCGTCTGCAGCGGCAAGGTTTGGACGGAGCTCGTCTCCAATAAGGCTTATGAATCCGCCGAGAGTATTGCCGCGATTCGAATGGAGCAGCTCTACCCGTTCCCGGAGCGCGAATTGAAGGAGACGCTCGGCCGCTATTGCGCGGTTCGCGACGTCATCTGGCTTCAAGAGGAACCCAAGAACATGGGCGCATGGAGTTTCGTCGAGACGAGCCTTAGAGAGATTGTGGGCAGCGGGATGCTCCGATACATCGGCCGCGCCCCTTCGGCCAGTCCCGCCGAGGGATCGCTTCGCAGCCATACGGCCGAGCAGAACCGGATCATCTCCGAAGCATTGAGCGACATACCCAGATTTTCCAAGAACGGCGCGGAACGGGCTCAGACGAAGACTCGGCAACGTGCAACGAGAGCCGTATCTCCGACGCCTCCTTACAATGCGAAGCGAAAGCAGATTCCTCACAAAGGCGGTTCGGAATGACGGTATCGGCGGTTCGGAATGACGGTCTTAGCGCGTCGTTGTCCATGTAATGATATCACTGAGACACTAGGCTAGCCCGCCACAATAGCCTGGGTCCGATAGGTCCGATGAGGCTTTTTCCGTCACAAGGAGATCGAAATGCCCGTAGAAATCGTCGTGCCTCAACTTGGCGAGTCGATCGTCGAGGCGACCATCCTGCGCTGGCTGAAGCGCGAAGGAGAAACGGTGGAAGCCGGCGAGCCGATCGTCGAGCTCGAAACGGACAAAGTCAACGTCGAGCTGCCTGCAGACCAGAGCGGCGTGCTCCAACGGACCGCCCGGCAGGAGGGCGATACCGTCCGGGTCGGCGAAGTCATCGGCATTCTCGAGCCTGGCGCGGCCGGAACGGTAAAAACCGATGGGTCTGCCGAGTCGCAGAGAGAACCAGCCGAAATGCGGAAGACTGCCGCTCCGACCAACGGCGCGGAAATGAATGCGACGCCGGTTGCCCGCAAGCTCGCCGCGGAGAATGCGCTCGACCTGAGGATGGTTCACGGCACCGGTCCGAATGGGAGGATTACCAAGGAAGACGTAGCAACGCACATCGAGCGCTGGGCGCACGCGCCTGTGACGGCGATTGCGCTGTCCAAAGGCGTGCGCGCGCCTCAGATACCAATTCCCGCACATAAATTGCCTGAATGGGAGGAGCCGCAGTCTGCCTCGATGGCGCGCACTTCCCCGTCTGAGCCGGCCCCCGGGTTAGAAGAATCCTGGACCGGCGGTCGCGAAGAGCGCATCAAGATGTCGCGCCGACGGCAGACCATCGCCGCTCGATTGGTGGAAGCACAGCGCACTGCCGCCATGTTGACCACGTTTAACGAGATCGACATGACCGCGGTCATGGACATCCGCAAACGGCGCAAAGACGCGTTCAAAGAGCGGCACGGCGTCAACCTGGGATTCATGTCCTTCTTTACCAAAGCTGCAATCGCCGCGCTGAAGGCGTATCCACACCTCAATGCCGAAATTCAAGGCGACGAGATTGTGCTCAAGAAATACTACGACATCGGG
>JBGPOG010000018.1:0-18544 GCA_041487935.1 Chthonomonadia bacterium
GGGAGACCTGCGAGTGACCACGGATTACCGTAACCCTCTCGCAGAAATCGTATCGAAGCGATTGCGCAACCCGAACCTGGCCGCGGTTTTTCCGGGTTACACGCCGTCACCGGTAGGGATTGTGCGGGGAGCGTAAACGCCGTGGGCAGTACCGCATGGCGCCAAAGAAGCTGGCCTGCGGGATTGCAATTGACAAACATTGGCCACGTCCCGTATCATGGGTTAGCATAATTGGGTTAGCGTCCGGCCCCCATCCGGATGGTTCGCCGCCGGAATCTGTCGTTCTCGCGGTTACTGCCAATGGACTATGTGTTCGACAAACACGCGCGCGGCCAGATGGAGTTTCGCGGCATAACGGAAGAAGAAGTACTGGATGTGCTGAATAACCCGCATCAGGTGGTCGATGCCAAGCGCGGGCGCAAGGCGTATCAATCTCTCGTGATGCGGAACGGGCGGTTGTTCATGTTACGGGTAATTGTAGCGATAATGGCCGAGCCGCCGATCATTGTGAGCGTATACGTTACGTCAAAGGGTAGGTACTGGGAATGAGCAAGATTACCTATAGTCCGTCGGTCGATGCGCTTGCGATCCATCTGCGGGATGCGGATGTGGACGACACAGTAGAGGTGGAGCCCGGCATTATGTTCGACTACGACAACGAGGGAAAGGTCATAGGGGTCGAGATTCTGGACTTTGTGGCGCGTGTGAAAGAGGCCGGGGCAAATTCACAGGCCGACAGTCAGGATGCTCTCTCTGAAACGCTAGGGCGCCTTCCGGCATCCACCTAGGCCCAATCCCTTGTTTAGCTGTCATATTCGGGATACCGTGTTTTCAACCTATGAGGCGTCCCGCAACTCTCTTTTGCCACGGGAGAAACTCGCTTCGAAATTCTGATGCGTAAAGCAGCTCGGTGCTGTAGAAGTGATTGATTTGGCCGTTGCGACGCACGAAGACATTTAGCGCCGGAATCTGGTCGCCGTCATCCGTTTCGCCGTGATAATCTGCCTGGTAGCTATTGTTGGCTGATGACAGCAATCGATGGTTATTCCACCCGCGCTGCCTGGCAAACTCGCGGATACGCTGGATCGGCGACTTGGCTACCACGGCGAAGTTGACGCGCTGAACGGCGTGCGGCGCGGTTCCGTTCAGCCCATCCAGGATCGACGTGCAGGACGAACAAGCTCTCTCCATCTTCGGACCGAACATGAAGCTGTAGAGGATCAGGCTGTCCTTTCCGTCCTGGAACAGTTCGGATAGCCGGACTGATTTCACCGTGTCGCGATCGTCTAAACTGGAGCCGTCCTCCTCGAAGAAATAGTTCTCTTTCAGCGGGCCGCCCGGCGGCAGTCTGCGCCTAAGCTCTGCGACTTCCTCCAACTGTCTTCGCAAAGTGCAAGTAGATGTCGTTCACGCCCTTCGCGCGATCCGATCGAACTGCGCGAGAAAGGTCTTGAGATTTATGACTAACCTGACCAGACTCCTAAGCTGCGCCGCCGCACTGGCTGTGCTCTGCACGATCCCGGCACCCGGCTTGAACGCCCAGACCCCGAAGGATAAGAACGGCAAGCCGATCATGATCGGCCTACAGCTCTATTCCGTGCGCGATGCCTGTGCGAAAGATCTGCCGGGCGCACTAAAAGCAGTCGCGAAAATGGGTTATACGGGCGTGGAGTTCGCGGGATACTACGACCGGTCCGCGCAAGAGCTTCGGAAGATGCTGGCCGAGAACCACCTGAAGTGCTACGGTACCCATATCGGGTTAGACACGCTGATTGGGGACAACTTAGAGAAAACGGTGGAGTTCAACAAGGTCCTGGGGAATAAGTTCCTGGTCGTGCCCTGGATTCCGACCGAGAAGCGCAACACGCGGGCGGCACTTCTGGAAACGACCAAGCTCTTCAATGAAGTCGCCGCAAAGCTCAAGCCGCACGGAATGATCCTGGGCTACCACAACCATACCGACGAATTCATGCCGGTGGAAGGCGAGCTTCCCTGGGACACGTTCTTCGGGCATACCGATAAGGACGTTGCCATCCAGTTCGACATCGGCAACGCCCTCGAAGGCGGCGTGCAGGCCGCTCCGTTCCTGGCGAAGTACCCCGGCCGCGTCCTATCGGTCCACGTCAAAGACCACTCGACTTCCAACCCGAAGGCCTTACTCGGCGAGGGCGACGAGAACTGGAGCGAAGTCATGCCGCTCCTGAAAGGCAAAGCCGGCACCAAGTGGTTCATCATCGAGCAAGAAAACGGCGCCTACCCGCCGATGGAGTGCGTGGAGAAGTGCCTGCGGAATTTTGAGAAGATGTGGGAGGGGAATGTCGTGGCTAGATAGGCATACGCGCTGCGGTGCGCTCATATGCGTTCCTACGGAAGATCAGAATGATTATCCCAGAGCAAATCATGCGAGCAGTTTCGACTTTAGGCGGCCAGGACCAGACCGTTGTATTCACGCGCGAAGACATCCGGCATCAGATAGGAATAGGCCGCCCGAAGTGGAAACCAAGCTACAGCCCTACCTTCCAGGGAATGCGAAGCGACCAACCAGGTGGTGCTCTGAAAGTGGGAGAGAAATACCGGAACGTGTTCCGCAAGGTTGCTCGTAGGAAGAACACCCTTACGGATTACGGGCGCACATTACTCAAGTCGGCCTGAGATCCTTCTGGAGTACAATTACTTGAAACGTCTCGGACGGAGGTGAGCGAGATTGCCGCACAGGCAGGGAGCGTGACGGTACAGGTGGAGCTTTCGCGCGAGGAATACGCAAGGGTGAAGTCGCAAGCACGGAAGGAGAACCGGACTGCTCAGGAGATAATCCCTGCACTTATCGAGGATGGCCGTCAAAGCCGGATGACAGCGCGCGAGATCATGGAGCGTGTGTCAGAAGCGTACCGGGCACGGATTGCCGAAGGTGGGCAGCCTGAGCTCACCGCAGAGGAACTGCTCGCGAAGTTGCGTCGCGACCGTGAAGCGATCGCGAATGAGTTCTATCCGTGAGTCGCTCGTGGCTCTCGATACGAACCAGTTTATCGTCGCCGTGCGCCGCGACTCTAGTTTCCCCTCTTGCCAGGCGTTGATTTACGACAAACTGCATTTACTCGATGCATTAATTCCCGACGAAGTATTGGCTGAGCTGCGGCGGAATTTGTCAGACCTCGAAGTTCGTGGCATATCGTCGGTTCTAAGCAGAGCTCGCTCGACCGTCTTCGACGATGAATCTGCGTCGCCTGGACAAATAAGAGCGTGGGAGGCGCGCGGAGCGAAGAAAGGCGATGGTCTGATCGCCGCGACGCTGGAGCGTGCTAATGTCGGGTTTTTCGTTTCCGAGAATAGACACTTTCTCCGCGAAATCGATGACTTCCCGTTTCGCGTCGTCACTAGCGAAGAAGCTGTCAATCTATTGGATGCCGAATAGTGAGTGACTGCAAGATTCCCAGCAATCGCATTGTGCTGCGTACGGCTCGTTCCGCTCGGAAAGCTGTCACTTTTGCGATATAGTAACATCATTAAGTATTGGCGGCGGACACATCACCGCAGCGCTTACGTACGCGCCGCCGCAAAGGAACCAGACTTGACTCAATTCGGCTCGAAACATACAGGATTCACTCTTGCCTCAGCGCTCTTCTTTGCGCTTATCGGATTTGCGGCCATCGGCCAGAAACCGACGACGGCGCCCGACCTCGCGCAAGCCGCGTTCTTCGAATCGAAGGTCCGCCCGCTATTCTTAGCTTCTTGCGTGGGATGCCATGGCAAGGATGCTCAACAGGGCGGCCTGCGGCTGGACAAGGCGATTACCGCCGAGAAGGCTCGGGGTGTCATTCGCCGCGTCAAAGGCGAGGGCGGCAAGCCCCGTATGCCGCTTGGCAGCGTACTGCCTGGGGACAAAATCGCGGCCCTGGAGAAGTGGGTTACAGACGGAGCCGTTTGGCCGTCCGGCGCGACCGTAGCCCCGCCCAACTTGATGGAAAAGGGCAAGACGCACTGGGCGTTCCAGGCAATCAAGCGCCCGGCTATACCGAAAGTCAAAGATGCATCGTGGGTGCGAAACCCGATCGACGCCTTCGTTTTGTCCCGGCTCGAATCCCGGGGGCTCAAGCCGAACCCTGCGGCGACACGTCGCGAGCTTATTCGGCGGCTGTACTACGATCTCACAGGCTTGCCACCAACGCCGGAAGAGGTTGCAGCATTCGAGGCGGACAAGTCTCCTAACGCCTACGAAAAGCTGGTCGACCGCCTGCTCGCCTCGCCGCACTACGGCGAAAAATGGGCGCGGCACTGGCTGGACCTCGTTCGTTTCGCCGAAACGAACTCGTACGAACGTGATAATCCCAAGCCCTATATTTATAAATACCGCGATTACGTCATCCGCTCGTTCAACGAGGACAAGCCGTACGACCGGTTCGTCAAGGAGCAGATCGCAGGCGATGAAATGCCGGACTCGCCCGGCGACCCGGTCCTCGCTACGTCATACTATCGTCTGGGAATCTGGGACGACGAGCCCGCCGACAAAGAGCAGGCGATGTACGACGATCTGGACGATATTATCGCAACCACGAGCCAGGCGTTCCTCGGGTTGACCATGGATTGCGCCCGCTGCCACGATCACAAGCTGGACCCGATCCCACAGCGAGATTACTACCGGTTTCTGGCCTTCTTCCGAAACGTCAACCGCTTCAAGAATGGCGGATCGACCGACGAGGCGCGCTATTTCCCCAACATGGAGGCCAAGCGCGAATTCGAGAAAAAAGTCGCGGAGCTTGCGGACAAACGGAAATCTAACCTCCAGCAGATCGCCACGATCGAAGCGAAGCTATCGGCTAAGGGGGCCGAGGTCATCAACCCGGCGGACGTAACCGACGTGTCGTACAAATACTACGAGCGCGACTGGAAGCGCATTCCCGATTTCGAAAACGAGCCGGTCATCGCCAGCGGCAATCTTAAGCCCGCCTTTCTGAGCATCAAGCCGCGTGAGCGCAATGAAGAGTTCGCGCTCGACTTCGACGGACATCTGAACGTACCCAAGGAGGGCGATTACACGTTCAGGATGTATGCGGAAGGCGGTTACCGCCTGACAGTCGGCGGGGAAAAACTGTTCGAGTCGTTCGCCTCGGAAGGAAAAGCCGTCGATAAGACCGCCAAGAAGCACCTAGCTGCAGGGAAGACTGCTTTCAGTCTCATCTTCAACCAGCGCCATCAGCAGCACGGCTTGGTTCTTGCGTGGAGCGGGCCGGGTTTTGCAAACCGGCCGTTGTCTTCCCTTGATAGCTGCGGGGCCGGGGGTTTGCCGGAGCTATTAGGCGCTGACTGGCAAAAGCTGATGGACAAGGAGTCCGCCGATCGACTGTCCGCGCTGGTAGAAAGCCAGGCAGCGCTGGAAAAACAAGCGCCACCGACCGAGAAGGTCCTCTGCGTAACAGAAGCTGGATCGAAGCCGCCGGAGACTCACATCCTCCTGCGAGGGGTCCCCACTGCGCCGGGCGACAAAGTGGATGCGGGTTTCCCGGTTTGCGTGAGCGCCGGAGCGTCGGCCGTTGCGACGCTTCCTGCAGGTGGCAAGTCGTCGGGTCTGCGCACGGCTCTGGCGAATTGGATCGCAACCTCTGATAACCCGCTAACCGCGCGAGTAATAGTAAACCGAATATGGCAGAACCACTTCGGGCGAGGCATCGTCCGCACTCCCAACGACTTCGGCCTCCAGGGCGCGCCGCCGACGCATCCGGAGCTGCTCGATTGGCTGGCCGCGGCGTTCGCGGCAAAGGATACGGCAAGCCGTGCTTCATCCTTCATCCTTCATCCTTCATCCTTCGGATGCGGCTGGTCGTTCAAGAAACTACACAAGCTCATCCTGATGAGCAATACCTATAAGCAGTCATCACACGGGAACCCGGCAGTGTTTGCCAAGGACCCGCAAAACGATCTCTTCTGGAGGTTCGACATGCGGCGGCTGACTGCGGAAGAGATCCGCGACAGCCTGCTGGCCGTTTCCGGAAACCTCAATCTCGCGATGTTCGGCCCGAGCGTGTATCCGGAGATTCCGAAGGAGATCCTCGCAGCCCAATCCCGCCCCGGCAAAGACTGGTTCACGGAGCGAATGACCCCGCAAGATGTTTGCCGGCGAAGCATTTATGTCAACATAAAACGCTCGCTGATATACCCGCTCTTCGCGAGCTTCGACTTGCCGGAAACGGACCGCCCCAGCGCGGCTCGGTTCGCGTCTACCCAGCCTACGCAGGCCCTCGGCACGATGAACGGCCCGCTATTCAACCAGCAGGCGGCCGTGCTATGCGCACGCGTAAGCAAAGAAGCAGGCAACGATCCTAGGGCCTTCTCCAAACGGCTTTTATCCCTCGTGCTTCAGCGGGTTCCCACCGAATCTGAAATCGCGGACTGCACACATCTTTTGAAACGCCTGGAGGAGCGCGGCGCCAAACCGGACCAGGCACTTAAATACCTGAGCCTGATGGGGCTTAATCTGGACGAGTTCTTTTATCTGGATTGATGGACAAAAGCGCGCGCGAAAGTATTACATTCAGTGCTTGACCTTGGCGGTCAGTCGTAGGGGTGAAGCATTCGGACGATGAGCTTCTGCATCCGATGCAAGGTTTATGCCCGAATGCTTCACCCCAACAGTTGAGCTGTGAACCGTCACGCAAGCAACCTTACCTAACCTACCGGCCAAAATCTACGGTATAATGAGAACGGGTAAAATAGACATATGAGCGGACTTTGCAAAAAAACTCGCCGTGAATTCCTCTGGGAAGCCGGCGCCGGTTTTACCGGCGTCGCGCTCACGGGTTTGTTATCCGCGGACGGCTTCTTCGCGCAGAAAGCAAGCGCCGCGACCGTAGATGCTAACCCACTCGCGCCAAAGCTACCTCAGTTTCCCGGCAAAGCCAAGAGCGTCATCTTCCTCTTCATGTACGGCGGGCCGAGCCAGCTCGATACGTTCGACTACAAACCGCATCTCGTGGGACGCGACGGCCAGAGCATCACCGTGCGCAGCTTCCGCGACGGCAACAAGCCGAAGCAGCTCAAGCTCATGGAGCCGCGATGGAAATTCAAGCAGCACGGCCAGTCCGGCAAATGGATTTCCGACCTCTATCCGCACGTTGGCACTTGCGCCGATGATATGGCCTTCATCCACTCGCTCTATTCGGACGCGCCGGTCCACGGCTCGGCCATGCTTCAGATGAATACCGGCAAGATCCTGAGCGGCAGCCCGAGCCTCGGTTCGTGGGTCACATACGGCCTCGGCAGCGAGAACCGCAACCTTCCCGGTTATGTAGTTCTGATGGACACGACCGGCGGTCCGATCTCGGGCGCGAAGAACTGGTCGTCCGGATACATGCCCGCTGCCTATCAGGGCACCGTGCTCCGCTCCTCAGGCGATCCGATCCTCGATCTCGCTAGGCCGGAGGGCATGACTCCCGAGATGCAGCGCGACATGCTGGATTCGCTCGGACATTTGAACGAAGGGCACCGCGTTCTCCGCGCCGATAACTCAAACCTCGCCGCGCGAATATCCAGTTACGAGCTGGCCTACAAGATGCAGAGCTACGCTCCCGAAGCGGTCGATGTCTCCCAGGAACCGGACCACGTCAAGTCGCTTTATGGATTGGATAAGGAAGATACCAAAGATTTCGGTTACCGGTGCCTGCTCGCCCGGCGGCTCGTGGAACGCGGGGTTCGATTCATCCAGCTCTACGCGGGAGGGGGAAACACAAACTTTCTCCACTTCTGGGATGCCCACGGCGGGCTGGTCGCAAACCACAATCGGAATGCCGGAAGGACCGACAAACCCATCGCCGGCCTGATCAAGGATCTCAAGCAGCGCGGGCTGCTGGATGAAACCCTCATCGTCTGGGGCGGAGAGTTTGGGCGGACCTCCCACGGCACGGGAGACGGCCGCGACCATAATGCCTACGGGTTCACGATGTGGATGGCCGGTGGAGGCATCAAGGGCGGCGTCTCCGCCGGCGAAACCGATGAGCTCGGCATGGAGGCCGCTCAGGACCGGTATCACGTCAAGCACCTGCACGCGACGATCCTGAACCAGATGGGCTTCGATCCGAACCGCCTCAGCTACTTCTATAATGGCCTCGACCAGAAGCTCGTCGGCGTGGTGCCGGTTGAGCCGATCAAGTCGATCATCGCCTGATTTCCCCTACGAACGACCTTCTCATACCGCTAATCTCCGCCACGGGATTGGCTGCTTCCTGATTATAACGTGCCCATCTTGAGTATTATCCAGCCGGCAGAGCGGGCTTGCGGTTAAATGAAATCGCCCTGCCGCGCGAACACAGTTACCACTCCAACCAGAGGAGTAATGAATCAGTGCAACATTGTGATCCCAAATGCCAGGATTGCACAGTTCTGTCAGGCAAACAGCATCCGCAAGCTCGCTTTGTTTGGCTCAGTACTGAGAGACGATTTTCACGCAGAGAGCGATGTAGACGTACTCGTTGAATTCGAGGCTGGCTCAAGGATCACCTATTTTGATAAAGCCCGGATGCGGCGGGAGCTTTCCAGCTTAATCGGCCGCAAGGTGGACCTGCGTACACCCGCGGAATTGAGCCCGTATTTCCGCGACCCCGTTTTGGCGGCGGAGGCGCAGTATGTACGCCGATGACGCTACCCGCGTCCGTCATATGCTGGATGCTGCACGCGAGCTGGAGGAGTATACGTCCACGTATACGGACAGGAGGAGTGCGTCCGCAATGCGTGCTTCGAAGTCGAGTCCAATGGCCATAAACCTCCCACAACTAACGAACAGGTAATTTCGATGGCTACA
The DNA here is from genome assembly GCA_041487935.1 of Chthonomonadia bacterium. GTDB lineage: Bacteria > Armatimonadota > Chthonomonadetes > Chthonomonadales > CAJBBX01 > JBGPOG01. Next base: position 8,789 of record JBGPOG010000018.1, read on the forward strand.
CCTGCGGCCGCAAATGAAGCTCGTTCAAGACGCTTCCGGATCGTCCTCAGCGGCGGTCCCGGCGGCGGGAAGACCACCGCGGCTGACCTCTTCCGGCGGGAACTCGGAGACCGTGTGGTCATCGTGCCGGAGTCGGCCACGATCCTTTTTGGCGGCGGGTTCCCGCGGTCTAAGCAGCACGACGCACAGCGATCGTCGCAACAGGCCATATTTAGCGTACAGCGCAGCCTCGAGGACATTCAATCCGCGCTGTATCCGGATCGCGTTCTGCTGTGCGATCGCGGCACAATCGACGGCGCCGCGTACTGGCCGGACGGTACGGACGGCTTTTTCCAGGCGATGGGGACTTCGCTCGAGGAAGAACTGCTGAGGTACGACGCCGTCGTCTTCTTCGAAACCGCGGCCATCAGCGGAATTTCGATCGAAGGCGGCAACCCGATCCGCAACGAAACGCTCAACCAGGCGCTCGAACTGGATACATGTCTCCGCAAGCTCTGGGCGCATCATCCGCGATTCCACCTCGTGCCAAACATGCAGTCGTTCTTCCAGAAGGTCACGCTGGGTTTGAGTTTGCTTCAGAGCCTCGTCGCACAGTTCGACAGAAACGATTAGCGTCCAACTATCCCATCCGTGCAAAGGAGCGTACTAATGCCACACAACGAAATGTCCCGTCGTACCCTCTTGAAAGGCAGCGCCGGCGCCGCAATCGGAACAATGATGGCAAAGTCCTCGGCATACGGCGCCAACGAGCGAATTCAGTTCGGCGTCATTGGAGTCGGCGGAATGGGCACCGGCCACGTGGGGAGTCTGGTCAAGCGCGGGGAAGAGGATAACGTCAAAGTGGTCGCCGTCAGCGATGTCTACCAGCGTCGGATCAGCCGCGCAGTGGGCATCTGCAAAGGTGAAGGATACCCCGACTACCGCAGGCTGCTGGAGCGGAAGGACGTGGATGCAATCCTCATCGCGACGCCGGACCACTGGCATGCCAAAATCGCCTCGGATGCACTGCAGGCCGGCAAGCACGTCTACTGCGAGAAGCCGATGACGCACACCACCGACCAGGCCGTCCAGCTTCGCAATGTCGCGCGCGAGCGCCCGAAGCAGGTCCTCCAGGTCGGCCCGAATGCCACGGGCGACGATGCTTACTGGAAAGCGCATGACGCGATTGCGGCTGGCCGCATCGGCAAGGTCACCTGGGCACAGAGCAGCTATAACCGCAACGCGCGCGTCTGCCTCTTCAACACACACCAACGTATCGACCCGACCGCCGGACCCGGCAAGACCGGCGAGGACCACATCGATTGGGACATGTGGCTTGGCCATAAGTGGGGCCTCGCGCCCAAAATCCCCTGGAACCCCGAGCACTTCTTCCGCTTCCGCAAGTATTGGCCGTACAACGGCGGCGTCGCCACCGACCTGCTGTATCACCGCCTCGCGCCGCTGCTCATCGCCATCGCCGGCCCGAACGGCGCCTACCCCGCTCGAGTTAACGCAAGCGGCGGGCTTTATATCGAGAAGGACGGCCGCGACATCCCGGATACCTTCCTGCTGACCATCGACTACCCCCAGGAATTCAGCATCTTCCTGGTCAGCACGCTCACCAATGACACGCAGCTCCCCACGAGAATCTACGGCAAATACGGAACCCTGGACCTCGACGACCTGTCTCTCCGTGCCAACGGCGATATGACGGATGAATTCAAAGCCGCGAACGAAGGCAAGGCCGAATCGAAGCTTGTGCGAGGCGAGCGGCGAGACATGGAGGGCAACTTCATCGATACAATCCGCAGCGGAAAGATGAGCAACCTCAACTGCAACGTAGAGCTTGGCGCCGCCACGATGGTGGCGATCAAGATGGGTGTTGAGGCGTACCGCCAGCGCAAGACCATGGCCTGGAACGCGGAAAAAGAGAAGATCGAGCACGCTTGATTTAGGATCAGATGTCTCACCGTATAGAACCCTCTGACACGTTCAAGAGGAGGATTCCGTATACACCTGGGTTAAACTCCGGCTGAGCCAGTACTCGTTTATGCGCGGAACTCAACAATTACTGGCAATTGCAAGGCTGTACGAACCGTTTTTGCGCGCGTCTTACAAACAGCGCAGATCGGCAGGAGTAACCCATCAATGCAAATCGACTACCCCGACCCGCTCTCGACCTCAGACGATCATCACTCCAGCAGAATTGAAGACCGTGTTCCGACCGACGCGCAGCAGCCAACCGTTATTGAACAACCGCGAATAAAGCTGCCGCCGCCGGATGCGCAGATTGACGCGATTGCTAACATGGTTATGGCGGCTGCCGGCCATGGGAAGCCGGACGCAAACGGCTCTCGGGACGAGCGCGAAATCACCGCCCGAATGAACCGCCAGCGGCTTCGACGCGGTCACGCGGCCATTGCGGCGAGTGCATCCCTGCGTACGCGGCGCATCGGGACTTATGCTGCCGGTCTGGCGGTGGCCGCGCTTGTGGCCGTCATCTCCATCCCGTTGATACGCGCTATTATTCGCGCGGATCGAGGAGGAATGGTCCAGGCGGCCCAGTCAACGCGAGATGTCCGCCTTCAAACCCCTTCGCGCGCCCAAGGTGAGCCAGCAAAGCGCTCCATGGCAACAGTTGAGGTATCTCCACAAATACCGCCTCAAGAATCGCTGAAAGAACAGACAGTTCAGCCGGAAATCACCATCACGTCGGATAAGGATTCGCCGAACGGAATTAAAACAAACCGAAGCGCACCGGAGCGTCGGGCGCTTCGCGGGCAGATAATGGTTAGCGAGCAGGTTAAGCCGCAACCCCGCATTCAGTTACCTGAACAGATCTACCCGGACACGACCACAGATGTAACCGTTCGAGACCGCAAATCGATCCGCGATGGGAGAACGAGCGCACAAGAGGCCGGGCAGACTTCTAACTCCGCCTCCGGCGTATCATCCTCCCACGATACGGGAACGGCCCTACGTGACGGGCCGCGTGTAGTCGTGACAGTCCGCGAAGAACCGCGCCAAAAACGCTCCCGCCGAACCGGATCGCGCTCATCGCGATTGGATCCATGGGACGATCATTCGCCGGGAGACGTAGGCGGCTCCCGCAACTCTGACGAATAACGTCGGCGGAGCTTGGCCGGCACAATATTCGTTTCTTACTGGAGTAATCGGAGGATTGCTCACTCGATCCGGGTGTTGTGCCGCTCATTCGGCGAACAGATCTGCGAGCGTTTGCAATACTTCCGTCCGTTCCTCATCACTTAACCGGCCAAGCCGACTTGCTCGATGAGCCACGTCGGAATACGAATGCCGCGGGAGTTGCCGATTTTGACCAGGTGCGTCCGTACGCGAGTATTCATATTGGATAAGCCTGCCTTCGTCAAAGTTATTGCAGTGTATATCCAAACCACGTTGTTGTCAAGAGATGTCTAGGCGTATTTGGTTGCCAAATGAGACAAGCGCTTGGCTCAACCAGTCCATTATCGTGTCGCGGTCGCTAGGCCTGTGGATCTCATTGTAGATGACAATTATCTCCCGATATCAGCTCCAAAAGCGATTCCCTCGCCTCCTCCGGATTGAACCCATACGGCCCCGGCGCGCCGGGATAGTGTATTCTGTTTTCCAGGTCGATGATGTAGATCCGCTCTGGCCAGGCTGAAAACGCCTCTGATGCAGAGTTGTCCATGGCGTCGACGAACGTGGGGATAGTCAAGGAGAGTCTACTAGCGCAGAGGCGCGCTGCTTCCAGGCGCTGCCCGAACGACCTGGCCTGCTCGATGCGGATATTCTGTTCTTCGTTCGACGCCAGCTTCCAGCCATCGACCGAATGCGCTTCGGCGATATAGACGACTGCGAATTCTGCCTGATCCCGCAGTTCCTCGTACATCCGCTGGAGGTCGCCAGCCTGGCGACGGAACGGCGGTCAGGTATAGCTCCCGAAGAAGAGGACCAGGGGACAGTCGCGCGGCGCGGCCAGATGCTTTCGTGATAGGTCCGATAAGTCAAATAGGTCTAATTCCGGGACCGGATCGCCGGCCTTCAAGCGATCATCTCGCCGATAAGCGGCGAGCGCGCAAATGGCCGCTTCGCGCTCCGCAGGATCCGGCATTGAGTCGATATACTCCGCATCGCGCGGATCGATGATCGGGCACTGATTTTCAGATGTGGTTTCCAGCATACAAACAATAATATAACCGAAAAACGCCGCAGCCACCGTAACATCGAGTTAAATGTCCTTAACCTTAGCAGGGACCATAGGGCCATACGCCGAACTCCAGTTCATGACCTGGATCAAAACAACTCCGCAACGTGAAGCCGATGAAAAGCTCAGGCAGTCGATGCAGGACTTTCGCCGTGTCTATCCGCCGGAATACGGCACCGAAGTCGAAGCCCTGAAACAGGTCGAATCGCGAGATAAAGGAGGAAGCATTTCCGACTCGCACAGCCTTCTGCCGGACACGCTCTATCATGCCTTCATGACGCTCGGAACCTTGCTGTCGCCGGAGCTTCCCCTTTCGCGCGCTCAGCATGAGATGATCGCGACGACCGTATCCGTGCTCAATAAGTGCTTCTACTGAATAGAATCCCACGCAGAGTTTCTGCGTCGAGTAACCAACGATGACGAGCTCGTGGCCGCGATCCGCGACGACTTCAGAAAGGCAGATCTCTCGGCTGCCGACCGGGCAATGCTGGAGTACGCCGAAAAGCTTACCCTGGAAGCCACCAGCATTCAGCGCGAGGACGTCGGACAACTGAGGGAGGTTGGCTTCGACGATACCGCCATTCTGCAGATCAACTTGATCGCTTCCTGGTTCAACTATATCAACCGCGTTGCGGACGGGCTCGGAGTTGGAAGACTGTAATCACAGAATTCCGGATGTAAATTCATCAGCTAAACGATTCCACCTACGAAAGAGGATCACCATGCGAAAGCCATCGATCGCCTTGATTTGCATCGCGGCGATGACCGTAAATGTTTCGACCACCCTCCGCCTCTCAGCCGCGGAAAAATCGCCCGCCCGCGCGAAGCCAATCCGGGCTCTGCTAGTGCTCGGCGGATGCTGCCACGACTATGAAAAGCAAAAAGACATACTTTCGAAAGGCCTGGCGGAGCGGGCGAACGTCGAAGTCACGGTAGCCTACGATCCGGACAAGGGAACCACCCATAAGAACCCGGTTTACGACAATCCGGACTGGTCCAAGGGGTTCGACGTGATCATCCACGACGAGTGCACCTCCGATGTCACGGACAAAGAGTTCGTCGAGCGAATTCTGAAGCCCCACCGCGATGGTTTGCCTGCCGTCATCCTCCACTGCGGAATTCACACCTATCGCACCGAAGGCTACCCGAACTCGACCCTCTGGTTCGATTTCACCGGTCTGCCCTCGACCGGCCACGGTCCCCAGGAGCCGATCGCGATCTCGTTCGCCGATAAAGAGAGTCGCATCACCAAGGGCATGGACGATTGGACGACCATTCACGAGGAACTCTACAACAATGCGGCGGGGAAGCTTTTGGAAACGGCTCATGCGTTAGCCAGAGGCAAGCAGCAATATAAGCGGACAAATGGCCAGGAAGTGACCGCGGATTGCGCGTCGGTCTGGACGAACGTTTATAATGGCAAAACCAGGGTTTTTGCAACGACGATCGGCCACAACAACGAAACCGTCGCAGACCCGAGATACCTGGACCTCGTTACCCGCGGCCTCCTCTGGAGCGTAAACAAGCTGGGGAAAGACGGCAAACCGGCAGCCGGCTTTGGCCCTAAATAAGGTCTAAGCATTCGGCAGCGCCCAGGGATCCCGACGCTCTCGGTCCATCCACTTCGCGTCCCCGCTGTCCCCAACGAACTTCCAGTTCTTGGGATCCCATCGCAGCCGCTTTCGATTCCAATAAGCAAGGTTTCCGAGCTGGATAATCGCAACGGTGCGGGCGCCATACTCCACGTCGGCCACGGTTTTCTGGCGCGATCGTATGCAGTCCAGCCAATTCCGGTGATGCCCCGGCGATTTGAAGAGATGAACCTCCTTATCGCTCAATGGCTCCTGGACAACTCCTTCGGGATCGCTCGTCAATACTCCGCGGTCAATGTGCAGAGTGCCTTTCGTCCCCACGAAGGTGCAGCCGCTTTCGCCGCCATGGGTCATCACCACCCCGTTTGGGTAGATGTACCTGACCCCCGTCTCGGCCTTAGGGTCATCGGGCGGGATGATCTCCACCGGGCCGGAATGGTCCATTTCCAGGGCCCACTGCGCGATGTCGTAGTGGTGCGCGCCCATGTCCGCGTGCCCGCCGCCGGCGTATTCGCGGTAGCTCCGCCAGGCGGGGAAATGGTTGTGTACGCCGCGCGGACTGAGAACCGAGTTGTAGGGCCGCATCGGCGCAGGGCCGAGCCAAAGGTTCCAGTCCAGCCCCGGTTCCATCGGTTCTTCCGGCAGGTCGCACCAATGGCTGGGGCCGCCCACGCCAACAGAAACAGTCTTGACCTGCCCGATCCGCCCGCTCCGAATGAACTCGCACGCCTGCCGGAAGTTGCCGAAGACATTCGACCGCTGCTGGCTGCCGGTTTGGAACACGCGTTGGTGCTTGCGAACGGCCTCGATGCACCGCAGCCCTTCTGCCAGCGTCAACGTCAGCGGCTTTTCGCAGTAGACGTCCTTGCCGGCTTTGCAAGCTTCGATAATTGGGATCGCATGCCAATTCTCAGGGGTAGCGATCACCACCGCGTCGATATCCTTCCGAGCGATCAACTCTCGGAAGTCGTTGTAAGCCACGCACCCTTTGGCGGCGCGCTCGTCATTCGCGTAGGCATCCTCGACTCGCTTCTTGGCGTGATTCCGCCGATTGGTATCCACCTCGCAGACTGCCAGGGCTTGTACGTCCTTAAAGCCGAGCAGCGTCGGCAAATGGTAATCGTTAGCCATTTTCCCGCAGCCAATGAAGCCGACCGTGATACGGTCGCTCGGAGGCACGCGTCCCACCTTCGCCATGGCTGAGCTTGGAACGATCGCCGGGAAGACGATCGATGAAGCCGCCGCTCCTTTGATAAACTGCCGGCGTGTGATGCTCGTTCGTACGTCGATCATTGGCTTTCCCCCATCCAGTAAGCGTTTCCGGGCGGGCAATCGTTTGAACTATGATACATGTGATTTAAAGATTGACTATGACTCAATTGACCGAGATAGCGGCACATTCAAAGTCCATCATTTAATCAGATGAATCATAGTTCAAAGACATTCATCCGCTGAAACGTCATTTCGCGATAGATAGGTTTCGATCCTCTATAAGAATCGAGCAATCATAACCGGATAGGAAAACGAGCGAATGAACGAGAAAGGACGAAGAATTAAGGGGATCAGAGAGTGGAGAATACCGGCGCCGTTGGCGTCACTGCAACTGTCATTCAACCGCAGTGACGCCTCAAACATCATGTAATTTTATCGCCGTTTTGTCGATCGGTAAGGCTTTCGCTTCGGCGCGGCAGATCGCGCGGCATCCGCGGCGGAATAGGCCGGCACCTCGGCCGCCGGGAGCTTTCTCCCGCAGTTCGAGCAGTAAGAGTTCGCGCGCTTAAGCGCGGAAATCGGCAGCCTGAACCGGCTGCCGCAGCCTTCGCAAGTAATATCGACTTCACCTGGTGGCATATTTACTCTCCCTTCTTTGGAATCCTATTGTCCTGGGGCGGTCTGGGTTTCTGCGTTAGCTAATAATTGGATCGTCGAAGCCGATGAAAACAAAACCCCCGTTCCCGGGCGCGAATCTTGTACGCTCAGAAACGGAGGTTCTCTCTGTATGCGTGTTTGGGATCGCAAGCCGGCCATGCGCCGAACGATTAAGTATAGCCCCTCCACGCTCGCCAAGTCAAGCGGACGAGGATTATGCCTACTTCACCCCAACGATCATACCCTCATCGTCAACGTCCATGTTGAACGCCGCAGGCGCCGCCGGCAACCCGGGCATCGTCATAATGTCACCGCAAAACACGCGCACGAACCCGGCGCCTGCCGCAAGCTGCACTCCCGCTATCGGGAGTGTGAATCCGGTCGGCGCGCCTAACAATGAGGGATCGTGCGAGAAGGAGTACTGGGTCTTTGCAAAACAGATCGGCAAGCGGGCATATCCCCACTTCTCGAACTGCCTGAGCTTAGTCTTCGTTCCAGGTCCATAGCTCACGCCGGCGGCCGAGTAGACCTTTTCCGCAATCCTCTCGATCTTATCGAACAGCGACAGCTCCGCCGGATAGAGCGGGTTGAACTCGGCGGATTCGGTCTCGCACGTACGTCGGACCGCTTCCGCCAGCTCCGCACTCCCCTCGCCGCCCCTGGCGAATCCGTCAGTGACCGCGACGTCTTCCACTCCAAAAGTACGCGCACTATCGCGCAGGCAAGCAAGCTCGGCTTCGGTGTCGGTTGGAAAACGGTTGATCGCGACCACGACAGGAACACCAAATCGGCGGACGTTGCAAATATGAGCTTTGAGGTTGATTGAACCGAGGTGCAGCGCTTCAAGATCCTCTTGCGCTAACTCCACCGGCAAGGGCTTTCCCGCAGCCAGCTTAAACTTACCGCTGTGCGCCTTCACCCCCCGCACGGTTGCGACGATAACGGCTGCGTCCGGTCCGCGACCAAGGGCCGGAGCGGCAATGTCGCAGAACTTCTCGAAACCCAGATCCGATCCGAAACCAGACTCAGTGACCACGTATTCCGCAATACTAAGCGCCAGCTTGTCCGCCAGGATGGAATTGCACCCCGTCGCGATATTCCCGAAAGGTCCGGTGTGAGCGATGACCGGTGTTCCTTCCACGCTCTGGATCAAGTTCGGCATCAGGGCGTCGCGCAGCAGCACGGCCATCGCCCCGACGGCGTTAATATCTCCGGCCCGGATCGGGCCGCCCTCGACATCGAATCCAACGACGATCTCCCCGAGCCGGCGCTTGAGATCTGGTACACCGGTCGTCAGGGACATCAATGCCATGATCTCAGACGCGGCCGTGATGTCGAAACCGGTTTCACGCGGCGCACCGTTCGACTTCCCGCCAAGACCGGTCACACAGTGGCGAAGCGACCGGTCCGTAACATCCAGCACACGGTTCCAAAGCACGCCGAGCGGAGCAAATCCCGCGTGGTTGCCGTGGTAGATGTGCGCATCCACCAGCGCCGCGAGCAGATTGTGCGCGGCGGCGATTGCGTGGAAGTCGCCGGTGAAGTGTAAATTGAGATCGTCGGCCGGATATGCCTGCGCCCGCCCGCCGCCCGCTCCGCCGCCTTTGACGCCGAAAACCGGCCCCAACGACGGCTCGCGAATACACGTGATGGCTTTGGCGCCGATGCGCGCCAGCCCGTCGCCGAGCGACAGCGAGGTAACTGTCTTCCCCTCGCCTGCAGGCGTGGGAGAAATGGCCGTTACGACAATCAGCTTGCCTTGCGAATGAGCCTGAAGGCGCTTCAGCGCCTTCAGGCTCACCTTGGCTTTATTGTGACCGTAAGGGACGATCTCTTCATCCAGCAATCCGCACTCAGCGGCAACCTCACGGATCGGTCTTGGCATACAGTCTCTCCTTTGAGACGTAGAATTTGATGGAATTGCCTCTCGACAAGCCGCCCTTGACGTCCTTCCGAGCAACTGATGCCGCCGGCAACACGTTGCGTGTAATGACAAAACGCAGCATTTCCGTCATCCCGAACCGTCGTTGTGAGGGACCTGCTTTTGACGTTTGTCCTTAGGAGCATTTTACCGCGCCTAACGCGGCGTTGAGCGTAAGAAACTGTCAC
>JBGPOG010000019.1:0-18517 GCA_041487935.1 Chthonomonadia bacterium
AAGGACGACGAGCTCACTCTGCTGCGGGTGGAGGCTTCAAGGCAAATATCCGACGCTTCAAGAAAGCTCAAAGCTCTGCGGCAGGCGAAAGTGAGCAGATAGCGTCCGCGCGCCGTCCCGGACCCGCGGACTTATCGTGCCTGCAGACGCTCAATTCAACCGCCGCCTCATGGGTGGCCTGGCGGCCACTTATTCCAACTACACGGAGGAACCTCAAATGAAAAAAAACGCCTTAACGCGGCGGCAGTTTGTGGCGCGGGGCAGCGCCGCCGTCGCTGGAGTGGCATTCGCAGGCGCAGCATTGGCGGACGACAAGCCGGCCACAATTGGCAGTGGCGCTTACACGTTCGAGCTGGTCCCAGGCTGGGGCGGCGAGCCGGAAGCCAATCGATTTCTGATGGGCTGCGGAATAGTTGTGGACTCCAAAGATCGCATCTACGTCCACAGCAATGCCAACAAGTGTATGTTCGTCTTCGATCGCGATGGTAAGGTCGTCAACGATTGGGGGACCGAGTGGGCCGCCAAAGGCCACGGCCTATACTGGCATAAGGAAGGCCACGACGAGTTCCTCTACTATAGTGTGCTGGGACCATACAACCGCATCATCAAGACAGACCTCTCCGGGAAGATCGTGATGCAGATCGGCAAGGATCTGGAGAAGACGGCTAACAGCGCGCCTTTTAACTTCAATATGCCGACCGACGTGGCAATTGCCCCGAATGGCGACATCTGGGTTTGCGAGGGCTATGGCGGAAATATGCTGCACGTGTTCACCAAGAAGGGCGAATTCATTCGAACCGTTGGCAAGCCGGGTTCCGGGCCTGGTGAATTCAAGACTTGTCACGGAATCTGGGTGGACACTCGCAAAGGCGAACCGGAGATATACGTCGCCGACCGGCACAACGACCGCCTGCAGATTTTCAACATGGGCGGGGAACTGAAGAGAGAGGTCAAGAACGGAATCGTCCGCAATCCTTGCTGTTTCTACCAGGTCAAGGACAAGCTGTACATTCCTGACCTCGATCACCGGGTGACGATCATCGACAAAGACGACCAACCGGTTGCGCAGCTAGGCGATGGGAAGACGTTGGACGGTAAAGAGAACATCACGGATTTCACCTTCAAGACTCCGCACGCCCTCACAGTCGACTCCCGTGGAGACATGTACGTGGTCGAATGGGTGCAAAATGCCCGTCTGCGCAAATTCCGTCACGTGAAGGCCGCCTGATACAATCCCCGGTAGATTGAACGACCATTAAGGGCGGCGATTCTTCCAAGTGGATCGCTGCCTTTTGATCGTCAGTAGTCAATGGCGGGTTCAACTTCGTGAGAGTGGAGCAGTGCATCGTTTAGTGCAATGAATTCTTGATACGTTTTCAAGGGCCAGAAGGGTGATAACGCACATGCGGGCAAACATTCCGGGACAGTACCATTGCAACGTTGGATTATTGCTCGGCGCCTTCCTTTTCACCGCGAATGCGGCCGCGTCCGGCCAGCTCCGGGCGGGGGCGTCCGCGGTCAAGATCACCCCGCCGGCCGGCATACCGATGGCGGGCTATTACTCCACTCGGCTGGCGGAGGGCGTACACGACGACCTTTACTCCAAAGCCATTGTGCTCGAGGAGCGCGGCACGAAAGTCGCTTTCGTCGCCCTGGATCTGATCTCGACGACCCGCGAGATGGTTGACGGCGCGCGAAAAGAGATCGACCGAATGACGGGAGTGCGCGGCGAAAACGTCATGATCAGCGCGACCCACGCGCACACTGGCCCGATCCTAGCCACGACCGCCAGTCGCGATGCCGCCCTGGGTGGATCGTCCGAGATGGTCAATCGTTACAACGCCGGCCTACAGAAGAAGATCGCTCAAAGTGTAAAGGAAGCCGAATCCCGGCTGGCGCCTGCGCGATTGCTGTGCGGTACGGGCAAAGAGGAGAATCTAAGCTATAACCGCCGCTTCTTCATGAAAGACGGAAGCGTTGGCTGGAACCCCGGCAAGCTCAATCCGAACATCGTCAAGCCCGCCGGTCCCATCGACCCCGATATTGGAGTGATGTACGTAGAGTCTTTGGATAAGAAGCCGATTGCCACCTACGTCAACTTTGCCATGCACCTCGACACCGTGGGCGGGATGCAGATATCCGCGGATTATCCTTACACGCTCTCGCGGCTGCTTGCGGAATACAAGGGTCTGGACATGGTCACCTTTTTCGCCAATGGGTGCTGCGGGAACATCAATCACCTGGACGTCAACTGGCCCGAACGACAACAGGGCCACGGCGAGGCTGCGCGCATCGGAACGGTGCTCGCGGCAGATATCCTGCAGACTTACAAATCGCTTCAACCGGCGCCGCCGGGTCCGCTGCGTGTGCTGCGCGAGATGGTCAAGCTGCCGATACCATCCGTTACGCCGGATGAGGTCCGAGCGGCTAAATCGATAGCAGCAAGCTACGGCACCAAGCAGCAGGCAAAATTCCTGGAAACCGTTGGCGCCTTCAAGATTTTGGACGTGGCGGCAAGAGAGGGAATGTCCCAGGAAGTCGAGGTCCAGGCAGTCTCTGCCGGCAAAGAAATCGCCTGGGTCAGCCTGCCGGGCGAGATCTTCGTTGAGCTTGGCCTGGCGATCAAGAAAGCTTCGCCATTTAAGCTAACCTTGATTGCGGAGCTGGCGAACGGCTCGATCGGCTACATACCGGACCGTGCCGGCTTCGATCAGGGCAATTACGAAGCCGTAAGCGCTCGATGTGCAAAGGGATCCGGAGAGGCTCTTGTGGAAGCCGCAGTAAGGATGCTAACGGAATTGCACCGCGTTAACGAATAACTTTGCCCTTCACATCCAACAGTTGGCTGGCACACAGGTCGTTGCCGAATACTTCGAAGTTCTTAAGAGTCCACACCACTTTTTTGTCCCGCGTCACCTCGACAATCTGAGGGTTATCAGGGCCGGCGTGAGTGTTTCCGAAGACGATGTTGCCATTCGGGAGAACCTGCAGCGACGTAATCCAGCACAGGTGGATGCCCGGAAGCTCATCACGCTCGATGCTCCATACCGTTTTGCCCTCGGGAGTCACCTCGAACACCCGGTTATTATTCCCTCCACCGATCAATGTGTTTCCGTTTGGCAACCGAAGCGCATTGAAGACCTCGACCCCGTGGCCGTCGTGATTCGGCGTGCGCGGCTGGCCGGCAAGATTTAAGGTGTACGACCAGACGACCTTACCTGACGGGTCATATTCACGGACAGTTCCGTCGCCCTCGTGGCAAGCCAGATAGTGCCCGTTGCCCAGCTTGCGAACTCGGCGTGTATCCCGGTGGGAGTTGGGATGGTCGACGGTTATTGGGACCTCATGGACGATCTTGCCGTCCTTGTCCACTTCGATGATCCGGCGATTGCCGGTCTCGGCGATCATCGTGAGACCGTCCTTGAGCCGCTGGAAGGCGTGTACTTCGACCGTGCCATCGTACGGAGATTTGGGCTTTGACGTGTATTCCCAAACAGTTTGCTTGGCAGGGGTCATCTCGACGATCGTCGCGGGACCTGTGTGCAGCAGGATGTTGCCATTCGAAAGCACTGAGATATCGTGAGATACAAACGGACAAGGCGCTTCCCATTCGACCTCGCCCTTCGCATTTAGAATCACCACGTGGCCCTTATCCTGGGCGATTAGGCGGTGGGTGACGGGTCTTTGCGCCTTCAATTCGGGCGATGATACGGCAATCCCAGGAACCAGCGCTATGACGACGATCATGCCGCCAAATCGAAAGAACATTCGTCGCGTGATACTGCGGGCGTTACGTGAATTCAATTTGCTTTATCCTTTGCTTCCGACAATCGTCGTGCGAATTCTTGATACTCCGGCTTCTGAAAGGCCGCTTTTTTGTACTTCGGAAACTCGCTTCATGTCTCCCGTTATGATGGACGCCGCGTCGAGAACCAGCCCGGGAAATATCCGGCTTTGGTAGCAGCCCTCGGCGTCAGGCTCAAGGCGATCGTAGACTCCCTCGTTCCACTCGAACCAGTCGATCTTGCGGTCGTTGACCCTCCAGACGACATACTCCCGCACGCCGTTACGGCGATAGACTGCCAGCTTCTGATGAAGATCATAACTGGAGGTACTCGCTGCGACTTCAACTACCAGCTCCGGCGCTCCCACCAGGAAGTCATCTTCATCGATCTGTGCCTGGCCTCCGAGCTCCGGATCTATGATTAGAAATGCGTCAGGTTGTGGCTCGTTATCGAGATCAAGTCGGACTGTGGCATTACCAGCCCCGGTTAGACCCGGCGTTTCGATCGAATAGAAGCCCAGCCACATGATCACACGGTAGATCGGGCGGCCGTGCTTGCGCAAACTAACGGGTGACGGCATGTAAACTACTCCCTCGATGAGTTCTGCTTTCTTGAGACGCGGCATGGCGGCATAGCGGCGCTCGAATTCCGCGCGCGTCAATTGATCGCCGTTTTCCAATAACGGAACCGGGTCCGGCTCGAACCCACCCATCGGGGCTGGAGGATCAGGTATCTTCGCCATGAGCTCTGTCTCCCGCTTCTATTTTATACGAGAAACCCAGCAGGACGCAAGAAACACCTCTAGAAACAAGCGGAACGATCGGTGTTAACCCCGACGTTTACCTATTGCCGTGGGCAGGCTAAATCATCTGCCTTATCGGCTGCACTTGCTCCACGCCGACCAGCTTCTGGTTCAAACCGCTGTAGAAATACGTCAGCCGGTTCGGATCCATGCCCAACTGGTTAAGGACTGTAGCGTGCAAATTCCTGACGTGGAAGGGATCCTCGACCGCGGCGCTTCCAAGTTCATCCGTCTGGCCGACGCTCACGCCACCCTTGATCCCGCCGCCCGCCATCCACATCGTAAAGCCGTAGGCGTTGTGGTCGCGGCCGGTGCCTTTTTCGTACTCCGCGGTGGGCTGGCGGCCAAACTCTCCGCCCCAGACGATCAATGTCGAATCGAGCATTCCCCGTTGCTTGAGGTCTTTGAGGAGGCCCGTAATCGGCTTGTCGGTTTCGCCTGCGTGGAGGTTATGGTTTGACTCCAAATCGTTATGCGCGTCCCAGGTGGTATCGACGTGGTTCCCGCCGGAATAGAGCTGGATGAACCGAACCCCGCGCTCGGCCAGGCGTCGCGCCATCAGGCACTGCCGTCCGAACACCGCGGTTCGTTTGTCGTCGAGGCCGTACAGCTTCTTGATGTGTTCCGGCTCGCTTGAGAGATCGGTGGCTTCTGGCGCAGTCGCTTGCATCCGGAACGCAAGCTCGTAGCTGGCAATCCGGGCCGCCAGGTTCGAGTTGTCCAACCTGAGCGCTTCGTGCTCGGCATTGTACTGCTTGAGCGTGTCCAGCATTTGGCGCTGCAATCCTTCTGACACTCCGGCGGGGCGTTTCAGGTCGAGGATCGGCGTATCGCCTGCATTGATGACCGTGGCCTGGTAGGTTGCCGGCATATAGCCGCTGCTCCAATTCTTGGCCCCGCTGATCGGCCCCCCGCGCGGGTCCAGCATCACCACAAAGCCCGGCAGATTCTGGTTGACCGTTCCGAGACCGTAATTCACCCATGAGCCGATACAGGGGCTGCCGCTCAGGATTTTGCCTGTGTTCATCTGCAGCATCGCGGACCCGTGAATGGGCGAATCGGCCGTCATCGAATGGATGAACGCGATATCGTCCACACATGTGGCAAGGTGCGGGAAGAGATCGCTTACCCACTTGCCGCACTGGCCATATTGCTTAAACTTCCACTTCGGTTCTACGATCCGCCCCCGGTTTCTATGCCCGCCGCGACCGAATGTTTTCACGGCGATGGTCTTGTTGTCCATGCCGGTCATTTTGGGCTTGTAATCGAAGGTATCTATGTGGCTTGGACCGCCATACATGTAGAGGAAGATGACGGTCTTCGCCTTGGGCTCGAAATGCGGATTCTTTGGCGCGAGGGGATTCTGGAATTTCGACACTCCGTCCGCAGCATAGGCCTGGCGGGCGAAGAAGCTCTCCTCCAATAATCCGGCAAGCGCCGTTCCTGTGAATCCCGCGCCGATCTCCCAGAGAAACTGCCTCCGGGTTCGACCGCAAAATTCACCTCGACGTTTTATTTCTCGATCCATTCCAGGCCTCCGAACTATCTTGCTGAACCAGGAGTCTGTTGACCTCTGGCCCACGACTCGATTACTAATCCAAATAGATGAACTCATTCAGACTTAGCGCAACGACGCAGAACTGCTTCAGCGCCTCATTGAGGTCTAATTTGTGGTCGCGCATTGCGGCTGCAATGAACCGCACCCCCCGATCGATCTCATTCGCGGCCGGCTCTCGCTGAAGAACGCGCTGAAGGGCAAGACGGACTTGAGCCAGGGATTCTATTCCGGCGCGCTGCTTCAGGTATGCGGCAAACACCCTGGCCTGCTCGTTGATGAATGTGCTGTTGAGCAATCCCAGCGCCTGGGTTGGCTGCGTGGTTGCGAATCTCACCGGGCACGTGAAGTCGGTTTCAGGGCCATCGAAGCTTGCGATCACCGGCGTAATCAGCGATCGCTTTACAAAGACGTACACGCTCCGTCGGCACTCCTGTTCTCGCGTCGATTTTCCCCAGCCGTCGCCCGGCCTCGATTGTCCGGCAAGAACCTCTTTGGGGATCTCCGTATAGATGCTCGGCCCGCCTATTTGCAAGTTCAGGCTCCCGTTAACCGCCAAAATGGAATCGCGAATCTCCTCGGCCTGCAGCCTGCGCATTTCGAATCTCCACATGAGATCGTTCTCCGGATCCTTGGCAAGGGCCGCCGGCTCGGAGGTGGAGGCCATCTGGTAGGTGTTGGAGAGCATAATGAGCTTGTGGAGGCGCTTAAGGCTCCAGGGGACGGGGTTAGACGATGGACGATGGACGATTGACGATGGGAGAAATGCTGAAGTGATGCGTGATGCGCGATGCGTGAGTGGCGTTGCGACGTCGCGATCGTCATTCGTCAATTGTCCACTGTCAGCGAATGTGATGCGTGATGCGCGATGCGCGAGTGAATTCGTGCCGCTTCCATCGTCCATCGTCCATCGTCCATCGTCCATCGCCGGGTTGGTCAACTCAGATGCAAGCCAATCCAGCAACTCCGGATGAGTAGGTTTGGATCCCATCAGTCCGAAGTTACTCGGCGTGCGAACAATGCCGCGGCCAAAGTGGTATTGCCAGACGCGATTGACGATCACTCGAGCAGTGAGAGGGTTCTCCGGGCTTGCGATCCATTTTGCCAGCGCCAGCCTGCGGCCGCAACTCTCACTTGTCTCGAAGTTCGTGATGTCCGGCGCGGGCGGGCTGAGAACCGATGGGAATCCTGGCTCTACCAGGTCGCCCTCGACGTGTGGATTGCCCCGCATCAGTACGTGCGTCGGTCGGGGCTTGGATCCCAGCTCGGTTACGCAGAGAGCCATATCCAGAGCAGCCGGCTGGAATTCCTCGATCCGCATTTTCTCCGCAAATAGCTTTGCGTAACGATCAACGTCCTCTTGAGATAGCGAAGCCGGTACGTGCTTGCGCGCGATATCGATGCGGGCGCCTTCGTTCTTGAATTCTTCCTTTTCGACGGGGGACAGATCCTTGAGGAACCGCGACTCGATATCGGACAGTTCTCGTTCGACCAGCTTCACCTTCGCACGATGTGCTACGATCTCGGCACGCTGCTTTTTCGTCTCGGCTTCGGGCGCGATTGGCCGGAGGGATGCTTCGTAGATGGAGGCCGGGCTGCGCTCCCCGAATCGCGTCAGGCCGCTGAAAAACGAAAGGAACCGGTAGTAGTCTTTCTGGGGCATCGGGTCGATCTTGTGATCGTGGCAGCGCGCGCAGCCGACGGTCAGCCCGAGGAACACCTGGCCGGTGGTGCTGGCGATGTCGTCGAGATCGTCATAAAGCGCTTGCAAAGGATCGGACGGCTCGTCGTCCCAGATACCCAGGCGGAAGTAACCGGTGGCGATGAGCGCATCCGGGAATCTAGGAGCGAATCGCAATGGTCCGCTAACGGGGTTATGTGTCGACGATCGGGTTGTAGGGGCGAATAATTCGCGCGGAGAGCCGTGCCGGGATACGGCAGCGGTGTACGAATTATTCGCCCCTACGTCTAGGGCCGGCGTTCCGCTTACTCTGGCGGACTGCAGAAGCTCATCTCCCGCTAACTGCTCCATGACGAACTGATCGTAGGGCTTGTCCTCGTTTAGCGACTTGATGACGTAATCCCGGTAACGCCAGGCGTTCGGCTTTGGACCGTCTCGCTCATAGCTGTTGGTTTCGGCGAACCGGACCAGGTCCAGCCAGTGCCTGCCCCACTTCTCCCCGTATTGAGGAGAGGCAAGGAGACGATCGATGAGCTTTTCGTACGAATTCGCGGATGTGTCCGCCGCGAATGTCCGTACTTCGTCCGGCGATGGGGGCAATCCAATTAGATCGTAATAGGCCCGGCGGATCAATGCAGATCTCGTCGCGCGAGGCGCCGGCTTCATGCCGCTGGATTCCAACTTCGCCAAGACAAAAGCGTCGATCGGGTTCTTGACCCAATCCGTTTGTCTCACCTGAGGCACTGCGGGTCGTTTTGCAGGCCGAAACGACCAAAAACTCATCGTTTCGGCGTTTACTTGCGGAGGACCGTGCTTGGCCACCGGCGCCGCCACCTTGTCCGTGCCAACCGCAAACGGCGCGCCCATCCGGACCCAGCGGGTCAGGATTTCGATTTGCGCTTTAGGCAGCTTGCCCGAGGGTGGCATCTGCAGGCCCTGATAATTGATCGCCTTGACGAGCAGGCTCTTAGCGGGGTTCTTGAGGTCGATGGCCGGGCCGTTAGCGCCGCCCTTCAACATTGCGTTCCTGTTGCCAAGCCACAAGCCGCCGCTGGCGGACGTCTTGTCGCCGTGGCAGCTCAGGCAGTTAGCTTGCAGCACGGGCATTACTTGCTTCTCGAAGTAGTCGGAATTGGAGATTCCCGGCCCGGCTTTGTCAGGCGATTTCGGTTGAGTCGGAATACTCGCCCCAGTCGCCAGGCTTGCCGTCCAAGCCAGGAAGATACAAACAGCCGGCGCGAATCGCATTTGCCGGCGCAAACGTGTGGTCGTCGATCGAAATTTCACGAGTGTCCCTTACGGAAATGCGAACTTCAAAACGCCCGCCAGTCCTAGAATCGGTCTTACCCTGGCTGGTTTTCCTGAACGGGTCGAGCGAGTGTGATCGAGATACTAACCTATGTACGATAGGCCGCCGCTATCCGCGCAGGGCTGCCGTCGCCATTCATGACCGGTACGATGGCGCTCGTCAGGTGATCTATGATCGCTGCGATGGCCCCCTGGCGCTTGCTGCCGCGGGCGAGCACGATGTTGCAGTCCTTGAACGAAGGCGCAAGCGTGCGGCGCTCGGCCTCGTCGACCAGCCGTGGAAACAGTGATTTGTCTGCTGAAAGGAGCAGGCTGTGCACAAATACCGTCGATGGATTGAAAAGGTTGATCACCGCGGCCAGGCCGATCCCAAGATACTGGATCATCCGTTCAAGCTCAATGGTAAGATCGATTTCGCCCGATTGTAAGAGATCAATCGCTTCATCGATGGTGACCTCGCGATCGATCTTCTGGGACAAAACCCGGGCAAACGCTGAGTCGCTTGCGACGGTTTCCAGGCATCCCCGATTGCCGCAGCCACAGGTCCGGCCTTCGGCCTGCACTGTGATATGGCCGATTTCCCCCGCCAGCCCGCTGCGCCCATTCAGGATTCGCCCGCCGCTGATAACGCCAAGTCCGACACCTGTGCTTACATCCAGCATTGCAAAGTCATTGATTCCCCGAGCGTTTCCGAATTGCCGTTCCGCGAGACACAGAGCCACCGTTTCCTGCTGCACCACACAATCGATTCCCAACTCCCCGGCCAGATCGTGGCCCGGAGAATGCCCGTTTGTTTGCGGGACGTTGGGCGAGAAGATGCCGCGCTGCCGCTGGTAATCGATCAATCCGGGAATGCTGATTCCCATTCCAAGCGTTGCCTTGCCCGCTTGCCCGATGAGCCTCTGCACCCCATCAACTGACTGGGCGATCAATTCATCATAGTCGTGTGGTGTGCGGAACTTATGCGTGAGACTCTCATCCAGGACTCCATCCAGTCCCGCGGCGGCAATTCGGCATTCCATCGCATCGATGACTAATCCGAGCACTTGAGCGGAAAGCGAGGCCAATTGCAGCCTTTTAGCAGGCCGCCCGCGTGAAATAAACGGGGCATCCAACTCCTCCAGCAGGCCGGCTCGCAAAAGAGACTCCACTGCTTTGGAAGCAGTGGGCGCACTGAAGCCCGAGAATCGCGCAACTTCTGCCCTGGACATCGGCCCCCGAGCCTGGATCGCCCTGAGCGCTTGCTGTTCATTCAGTTTGCTAAGTAGAGTAGATTGAACGATCGACGACGTGCCCATAGCTTCCTATTCGATCAAATAGATGATATTTCATCACCCAAGACAGCGGGATACCCGGTATTTTATCCCAGCCAGGGTAGCATGTCAAGCCGATTAAGTAAATCCCGTTAAGAAACTATTCCACTTGATTATTTGGCAAGGTATAATCGTCAAGGATTGTGTCCACATCCACGACTTCCGTGCAACCATGAAATCTGGTCTCGTGAGAAAGGACTCATGTGGTAAATGGGAGGCAAACTAAGCCGTCGTGAGATTATTTCAGCCGGAATGGCAGGCGGCATCTTGGCGATAACCGCGAGCAACGCATCCAGTGCAGCGCTGCCGCCACCGCCCTTCGACCTCGGTGAATCCACCCTCGACTCTCTCCAGGAGGGACTTCACGACGGAAAGTGGACGTCTCAGCGGCTGGTCGAGCTCTATCTGGAGCGAACCGATGCCATTGACCGGACGGGACCTGCCATTCATAGCGTCTTGGAGATCAACCCTGATGCACTGGCTATCGCCGCTGCGCTCGACGAAGAACGCAGGGCCGGCAAGCTGCGGGGACCGCTGCACGGAATTCCGATTCTCATCAAGGACAACATCGCCACCGCGGACCGGATGACGACGACCGCCGGCTCCCTCGCCCTGAAAGGCTGCACTCCCGCTCGCGATGCATTCCTGATTACGCGGCTGCGCGCCGCGGGCGCCATTCTCTTGGGAAAGACCAACCTGAGCGAATGGGCCAACTTCCGTTCCACTCATTCGTCCAGCGGTTGGAGCGGGCGCGGCGGACAGGCGCGGAATCCTTATGCACTCGACAGAACGCCGTCCGGGTCTAGCTCCGGGTCCGGCGCGGCAATCGCAGCAAACCTCGCCGCGTGTGCTGTCGGCACGGAGACCGACGGCTCGATCACGTCCCCCTCTGCCGCGAATTCGCTCGTCGGAATCAAGCCGACTCTCGGCCTGATCAGCCGGTCGGGGATCGTACCGATTTCACACAGCCAGGATACCGCCGGCCCGATGTGCCGTACCGTCCGCGATGCGGCAATTCTGTTAGGAGTATTGGCCGGCAGGGATTCTCGCGACTGGGCCACGGCCGGGCAAAAAGCGCAGCGGGATTACACGCGCTTCCTAAACCTGAATGGACTGAAGGGCGCGCGCATCGGCGTCTGCCGGACGAAGTTCTTTGGCTATCATCCCGCGACCGACAAGCTGGCAGCAGCAGCGCTCTCTGAGCTGAAGTCGAGTGGAGCCGTCCTGATCGATCCCGCCAACCTGCCGAACGCCGGCAAGTACGATGACAGCGAGCTGGACGTTCTGCTCTTTGAGTTCAAAGCAGACCTTAACAAGTACCTGGAAGAACTCGGCCCGAAGGCGCCGGTTAAGAGCTTGAAAGAAACTATCGCGTTCAACGAACGGCACAAGGAGCGCTCAATGCCGTTTTTCGCCCAGGAACTGATGATTCTGGCAGAAAAGAAAGGGCCGTTAACCGATCCAAAATACCTCAAGGCGTTGGAGAAGAACCATCTGCTCAGCAGGATCAAGGGGATCGACGCGATCATGGACAAGCATCGCCTGGATGCCCTGGTAGCTCCGACGCAAGGTCCGCCGTGGCTGATCGACCTGGTGAATGGAGATTCCGGCGCGGGCGGAAGCTGCACTTCTCCCGCGGCGGTGGCGGGCTATCCTCACGTCACTGTTCCAATGGGATATGTCTTCGGACTGCCGGTTGGGCTGTCGTTCTTTGGGCGCGCGTGGTCGGAGCCGGTTCTATTGAAGCTGGCCTATGCCTTCGAGCAGGGAACGAAGGTGCGAAAGCCGCCGGCCTTTGCAGCAACCGCGCAATTAGCGCGCGCTTGAAAACTGCATCCGCAACGGCGGTTGCCATCGTTGGAAGCAAGCGACAACTTTCGGGCCACGCCTACTTCGGTGCGATGATCACACGTCTGTCCGGGTCGTCGCCTTCGCTGTAGGTCCGAATTTCGGGGTCGCCTGAGAGGGCGTTGTGGATGATCCGGCGCTCGTGAGCCGGAAGAGGATCGAGCTCGCACTCTTGCTGGAGCTCCTTGACCTGCTTTGCATAATCCGCGGCGAGCTGGATGAGCGTTTCGGCTCGACGGGCACGGTAATCTCCGGCGTCCAGGATCACGCGCACTTCGGGGCCGACACGCCGGCCGATGATCAGATTAGCCAGATACTGAAACGCGTCGAGCGTATGGCCGTGGCGCCCAAGCGTATCCGCCGCATCCGGTCCCACGAGCTCGATGTCCAGATAAGGAACGTGCCGGCCGCGCGGCTCCGGTCGCACCTCCAGCCCGGTCGCGCGGCACATCTCTTCCATGACCTCGAAAGCGCCGTGCTCGCGCGCATCCAGCGTGTCCATAGATACCGGTTCAATGCTCGGTTCCGAAGCGTAGTTTGACATTCACTATTCCTTCCGACCGACCGGCATAGGATTCGACAAACCGGCATCCTTTGTCGGCCGTCTCACTTCTTCTTTTTTCTCGGCCTTACGCGCGCAGCTTGGGTAACCGGCTTAGCTTCCGGCGCGGGCGCTCCGGCGCCGTTCTTAGACGGCGAGTCCGATCCGGGCGGCGGGATATCCCCGGCTTTCATCCGTTCCTTGTGGGGCTTGTAGATGAACTCGTATTGCTGCCAGATGGAGAGGCAGTTTAACGCAAGCCAGTAGAGTACGAAAGCAGACGACCAACGATACTGCACGAACATGAAGAAGAAAACGCCGGACATCATCCAGGCCATCGTATTCTGCTGCTGCTGCTGCATCGGGTCGCTGGCCGGAGTCATCTTCATCGTGATGAAGTTGGTCACTGCATAGAGCGCCAGCAGCGGGATGTCCGGGCTGGCCAGGTTCTTGCCGATGACTTCGAAGCCATAAACCTTCCACCCCTGATCGGCCAGCGGGCTGCCGATCCAAAGGAAATGACCCCGGGAGAAGGCAAATTCATATTCTCGAATCGCGGTAAAAACGAATATCAGGAAAGGAAGCTGCACGAGCGCCGGCCAACATCCCGCGAACGGATTGACTCCGTGCTCCTTGTACAGCTCCATTGTCTTCTTGCTTACTTCGGCCTGCGCGCCCTCTTTGCCCTTATACTGTTCCTGCAGCTTCTTGATAAGCGGCTGCATTTTCTGCATTTCGCGCATGCTGGCGTACTGCTTCTTGGTCAGCGGGAAAAGGATGAGCTTGACCAATACGGCGAGAGCGATCAGCGCAAGGCCATAACTGACGTTTGGATTCTTGCCGGTAATTCGGACGAGCGTGTCGAGAATCTGATACCGCGGTAGCTTGGAGTTGCGCTTATCGATTTCTGTCTGGAGGACGAAGAGCTTATCTTCAGGGCTGCCGGGACTGCCGCCGGTTAACTCCTTGAAGGCCTTTGTATTGGGGAATTGAATTGCGAGCTGCTTGCCCCAGATCTCTACCGCTTCGGCTTCGCCGCCTTCTTTTAGTTCCGGCGTGGTTCCGTAACCCTGGGACGCCAGCAAGCCGGCCTGGTAGAGCGCTTCCGCGGCGGCTTCCGGATCGCGGTGCTGGTCGCTCGAAACCTGGCGGTATTCCCGAACAGCCTCGCGACGCTTGCCGTCTTTCTCGAGCTGCCGGGCTTTGGCGAAGAGTGTGTCGAACTGCTGGGCGCTGGAAGTCGCCGCAGTCCCGCCGCTAAAAATGACTATCGCCCCGAGGACGATAGCCAGTCGAAAAGATGCACGCATTAACAGCCTCGGTTACTTAACCGGGTCGTGTCCGCCCGGATTGAATGGATTGCAGCGAACGATTCGCCACAATCCCAGAAAACTTCCCCGCACAATGCCATATCGATCGATGGCTTGCGCCGTATACTCAGAACAAGTCGGCTCGAACCGGCAAGTCCGGGGACGGAACCTCGCGGTGCGCTGGTAGATCCGTATCAATCCGATACACATTCGACGCACAGGTCTGCCTTCGTAAACAACTCGACCAATATCTGCCGGAGTTCTTCGAAGGACGCCGCTTTGGACCGGCTCCTGCACACGATAACTGCGTCGAAACCCGGCTTTAACTGGTCGATTATGCTGCGGCTCGCTTCGCGCAGCTTCCGCTTGATCCGGTTGCGCTCGACGGCGCCGCCAATCTTTTTGCTGATGGAGAAGCCAATTCGCTTCTCGCGGCCACGATTCAGGTAAACATAAAGCACCAGCGCCGGGCGTACAATCGATCTTCCGCTTTTGTATACCCGTTTGAAGTCCCTGGCCGCGCGCAGGCGCTGCGCCCTGGGGAGCAACTCGCTACCCTGAAACCGTCAGGCGGTGGCGCCCCTTGGCGCGTCGCGCTTTCAAAACGTTACGTCCGTCCTTGGTGCTCATTCGTTTCATAAAGCCGTGAACCCGCTTATGGCGACGGTTTTTCGGCTGGTAAGTACGCTTCATCAAACGTCCTCCATCCTAAATAACACGCTATTATAGCACAAACGGTTTCGGAAATTTGTGCCGCGCAGTGACTCACTAAGAACCTAACCATAAGCTCATCGATGACTCATCTACGAATCTAACCTTGCTCCTGGCTGTTAAGCAGGAGATGGGAAGAAGACGAGGCCTATGATGAGCGTCCAGAGCCGACGCGAGTTACTGAATACCGTTTCGGGTCGCTATAGAGCGGCCAACAAGTTTGGAAAGGGTCAGATACTTGACGAGTTTGTTGCTTCTACCCAGTACAATCGCAAGTACGCGACGTCGTTGCTCAATGGTCCAAACACGGTTTCTAAGGCGCAGCGTCCGCGCACACGATCACGCATCTACACGCAGGAGGTTGAACGCAAGCTCATTGAAATATGGGAGGCGTCCAACTGCCTCTGCGCTCAACGGCTGGTGCCGTTCCTGCCCGAGTTTGTAGCGGCGCTCGAGCGGTGCGGCGAGCTCACTGTGGCGCCGGAGTGTCGCGTGCTGCTTTTGCAGATGAGCATGGGTACCGCCGGACGCATCCTTTCACGAGCGAAAAGGAGCCGCAAACCATTCGGATTAGGGACTACCAAACCTGGCACACTTCTCAAACACCAGATTCCGGTGCGCACTTTTGCCGACTGGAACGAGGATGCCCCCGGGTTCCTCGAAGCGGATCTGGTGGCACACTGTGGGGAGACCACCCGCGGCGAATATCTCAACACCCTGGTCCTCACAGACATCAAAACCGGATGGACGGAGCCATTCGCTCTCATCAACCGCAGCCAGGCCAGCGTCTCGGAGGCCATCAACCGGTCTCGTCGCCTCCTACCCCTTGCAATGCTGGGCCTGGATACGGACAACGGCAGTGAGTTCATTAACAACAACCTCCTGCGCTATTGCGAGGAAGAGATGATCACTTTCACAAGGAGCCGCCCCTTCAAGAAAAACGACCAGTGCTTCGTCGAGCAGAAGAACTATTCGGTGGTGCGTCGGATCGTCGGCTACGGCCGCTTCGAAGATGCCGAGGCCTGCCGGCAGCTCGCTGCGATCTACCAGTCCCTCCGGCTCTTTGTCAACTTCTTCCAGCCCTCCAGAAAGCTCCTGGGCAAAGAACGCAATGGCGCCAAGGTGGTCAAGCGATACGATCGGGCACAAACACCATACCGGCGTGTTCTCGCTTGCCCAGAGGTCCCAGAGTCCGTCAAACAACGGTTAACAGCCCAGTACGAACGGCTCAACCCAGTAACGCTTTGGAATGAGATCCACCACCATCAAGTCCAGCTCTGGAGGCTTACGGCAAAGACACCAGCAAACCCAACAACCGAAAAGACTCTTGATTCTGATTCCTAAAGGACTCTAAAACCGCTATCCATAACACCACAATCCCAACCGCTAGGTTAGAATCGTAAATGAGTCATCGATACCAACATAGTTAGATTCCTAAGTGAGTCACTACGGGATGAGGCAAATAAGAAACAGGTGTCATCATCCATGAGAACCAGCGGATGCCAAACGTGAACTTAAGATTTGACTCGAAATGCGAACCCGTGGTATTATCCGCTCGTATACAGTAGTAAAAGTATGAAGAGGCGATGGAGACCGCCTGGGCGGAGCGATCCGTCTGAACCGCCAATAGGGCTGATGGCTCCTGATCTGACGCTTTGCGTGCGTTGGCTCGGGGGCTTTTTTGTGCCTGGCAAAGCCCTGGGAGAGCGGTTCCATGAAATCGCCTGCTTGCACCAACGGTGTTGAGCCCGATCCAGTACATCCGGTCGATGCCCGGCTGCTTCGTCGCGCGCTAGATTGGCTTAAGAAGCATGCGTCCAAGTTTTCATTCCGGCGTGTCGCACCGGTTGCTGTTGTCCACAAACACACCGTATACTACGATCTCCGCGCCGCCCTGCAGAGCGGCTATTGCCCGATCTGCCACCTCGTAACCCTCGCAACCGATCGGTTTCTGGACCATCTACTCCAAGAATATGTCAATGATCCTGATCTCCGCGAGGACTTTCAGGAAACGTCAGGATTCTGCGAACGGCATGCTGCCACAGTAGCCAGCACCGGAAATGCGATGGGTCTTGCCATCATTTACGGCGCCCTGATCCGCTCCACTTGTCAGCGCATCAGCGGCCCTATCCTCGAAGGCAGTCTCTCCACTCAAGCCCATTGCCTCGCTTGCGCGTACGAACGCGAGCGCGATGCCGGTTATATTCAGTCATTAGCCGGAGACCTCCGGGATCAGCAGATGCAAATTGCTTATCGCACTGGACATGGGCTCTGCGTTCCCCACCTGGTAGCCGTACTGTCGTCCGCCCCTCGCGACGTTGCTGAGTTCCTCATTGCACAGGAGGAGCCCAGACTGAATGTTCTGGCAAGCGAGCTTGAAGAGTTCGTTCGCAAGAACGACCACCACTACGCTGGTGAACCGATGGGGGCTCAGGGCGATTCCTGGCTGCGCGCTCTGGAGAAAATGACCGGATGCCGTCCATTCGGCAACAGGAGGTCCTAGAAATGGCTCATACGCTCTTTGTGACGGCGTTCAAGCAGGCGTGCTCAGTGAAGGGTTGCCCATTCTGTGCGATGGCACAGGTAGATACCCGGAGGTATGTCGGGAACTTGCTGTATGAGTACTCACTTGCGCCCGATATTCACCTGCGCATGGCCAAGGCGCGCGGCTTATGCAATACGCACTCCTGGTTGCTGCAATACATTGCGCATTCACAGGAGCACGACGGCATGGGGGTGGCGATCCTGTACGCGAGCGTCGCAAAGAAGCTGGTGGATGACCTGAGCGGAGTTCTCACCAATGCGCCGCACAAAGGAGGCGGTCCCTTTGGAGGAAGCGACCGGTCGGCATTTGGAGCTCAGGCTGCCGAGCGTATTCGGGCAAACGGGGCCTGCATGGTATGCGAGCAACAAATAGAGGCTGAATCGTTTTCGGCCAATCAGTTTTGGGACCACTTCAGTGAATTCGGCCCGGAGGGCGATCTCTGCCAGCGTTACTCGGACGGTGCCGGCGCGTGCTTTCCACACCTTTGCCTACTCCTGCGCCACGCTCCGTCGGACGCGGCAGCCGAATGGCTCATTCGGACGGCGCAGGAAAAACTTTCCCGGTTGATTTCGGATCTGGAGGTGTACGTCCGCAAGCATGACGTGCAATTCAAGAATCTGCCTGTTGGTCCGGAGAAGGATAGCTGGGTTCGCGCAGTAGAGCAGTTGGCCGGCAAGCGCGACATCCCCGTTTGTGTGCCCAAAGAACGATGAAAGGCAGACATGAAACTACGAATCGCGGCTGTAATTATGCAGGAAGACGATATCCTGTTGATCGAGCACAGGCGGCGCGGGCGTGCCTATTGGACGATGCCGGGCGGAGGCCTGGAAGACGGAGAAACGATCGAGGAGTGCCTGGTTCGTGAAGTAAAGGAGGAGACGGGACTAGATGTCGCGATTCGCCGGCTATTGTTCCTGGCGGACGTAATCCCGCAAAACGGACAGAGCTCCGGACACGTGGTGAACCTGGTTTTCAACGCTGCAATTACCGGAGGAGAGCTCTCGCCGGGACACGGCGGCCGGGTTGACGAGCAACTGGACCGTGTCGAGTTTGTTCCACTAGCGACCATTCCCGCGCTGGGGCTGTATCCGCCTATCGTCGAGGAGATCGCGGAAGCG
>JBGPOG010000020.1:0-18089 GCA_041487935.1 Chthonomonadia bacterium
CGACTCGCCCTTACAATGCGAGGCAAAAACCAGATTCCTCACAAAGGCAGTTCGGAATGACGCTCTTGCCACTTTGCCGTCGTTGTAATGACATTACTGAGACACTACACTAGCGTGGAAACCTAACCGTCGCAAGAATGCCGTCGTGGTTCTGCATGGTGAATGCGCCGCCTAAGCCGCCGCGCACGAGGTCGTTGACAATTCGTAGTCCAAGACTCGTCGGGCGCGCCGGGTCGAAATCGGATGGCAGCGGCTCGCCGTCATTGGCAACCGTCAGGATAATCTCTTCATCGTGCCCGTAATCGTGCGGCAGCGGGCGCACTTCCAGGACGATCTCTATTCTGCCTTCATCCAGATCCTTGAATCCGTGCTCGACGGCGTTCTGCACCAACTCGTTGATCACCAGAGCGAGCGATGTTGCATGGTTGAGATTTAAGCGGATATCGGGTCCCTCCACACGGGTGTTCACCGTCTTGCCCGGCGCCACGATGCTCTGCTTGGTCGCGGTTAGAATTTGCTCTGCAACTTTCTTCACGCTCACCGTATCCAGATCATCGCGCGAGAGCAATTCGTGAACCGCCGCGATTGCAAGGATTCGATTGAGACAATCCGTCAATGCCTCTTCGGTCGAAGGCACCCGCGCCCCGATACTGTTAGAGGAGTCACCGTATTCCGGCGCGCATCTGCTGTCGTCGTTTTGAGCGGGCCGAGCGAAGTGCATCTGCAGCCTTACCAGGCTCGCGATCTGCTGAAGGTTGTTCTTGACGCGGTGGTGCATCTCCTGAATGACGGCGCCTTTGACCGTCAACTTCGCGTGTTCCACCGCCAATGCAGCCTGCGTCGCAATGGCCTGGAGAATCGCTTGTTCTTCCTTTGAGAAGTTGTGTACTTTCTCGGTATAGCAATTGAGCACGCCGATTGCGTCGCCGTGGATCATCAACGGCACAGATGCGAGCGAACAGACGCCCGTGCGCTCCGCAATCTCTGGAAAGAGATAGTTGGCGTGTTTTTTTACATCAGGGACTGTAACCACGCGCTTTTCGGAAACTGCCCGGCCCGCAATGCTCTCTCCGACCTTCGGGCGCGGCTTCTTGACATACTCCTGGCTGTCGCTCTGCGTGGCCTTAAGGATTAGCTCTCCCTTCTCCGGGTCCACCAGCAGGACCGTGCAGATTTTGTAGTTCATGGTCCGCGCGGTCATTTCCACGAACAGGTGGAGCAGCTCGTCGATATAGAAATTCGAGGCGATCGCCTGGCTGACCTCGGAGAGGGTATGGAGCTGAACGGCTGTTTTCTCGAGCTGCCTTGCCCGGCGGGTCTTCTCGATAGCCCCTGCCACCTGATTGGCAATACCCGACAGAAGCCTGACCTGCGTCTTCGTGTAGGCGTGGGGACGGATCGTGCGGACATTGATGACCCCGAGGATTTCGCCCTTGGCTACCAACGGAACGGAGAGCATCGATTCGTACTTCTCTTCCTGGATTTCGGGGAAATACTTGAACCGATGGTCCTGAAACGCATTGCGGATGACCGCGACGTGCTTTCGCTCCCGGGCAACCCAGCCGGTGATGCCTTCGCCGATCTTCAGCCTGATCTTGCCAACCATATTCTTGGCGGACTCGTCGGCGGCGCGCAGGACGAGCTCGTCCTTCGACTTGTCATACAGGTAGACCTGGCAGGAATCCGTATCCGTCACCTGGATGGCGATGTCGGCTGTTACCTTGAGCATCTCTTCCAGGTCGAATGCCGAACCTGTCGCTTCACCCACTCGGCGCAACGCGTCCGCCTCCGCGGACTTCTCTTCGGCCTCGGCGCGAAAGTTCTCGTTTTGAAGGCGCGTTTCGCGGAGCTGACGCTCGAGCCGCTCCAGCTCATCCTGCAGAATCGCAACATCAGGATCGTCGCTGCGACGCCTGGCATTCAGCAACCTGCGCGCGCGCAGTGGGGAACGCATTCGTTACTCCAGAGTTAGTGGTGAGTGGTGAGTGGTGAGTGGTGAAGGGTGTGGCGTCGCTAACCGCTGTTTACGTACCACCACTCACTACTCACCACTCACCACAACTAGACGTTGTGCGCAATGATGATCGCTTCTGCGATCTCTCTCATGCTCTTTCTGGTGTTCATGCTCTGGACCTGGATCCGGCGGAAAGCTTCCTGCTCGCGCAGGCCGTACTGGTCCATGAGGATGCCTTTGGCCCGGTCGACTGCTTTGCGAGTTTCGAGCTTGTCCTCGTAGTCTCGCGCCTGCTTCTCCAGCTCCAGGAACTCCTGCCACCGGCTGATGGCGATCTCGATAGCCGGCACCAGGTCGGCCTCCTTGAACGGTTTGACGAGATAAGAGAAAACCCCGGCTTCCTTGGCGCGGCTCACGAGGTCCACCTGGCTATAGGCCGTTAGCAGCAGCACGGGCGCAATCTTTTCGTCGCTTATGATCTTGGCGGCGTCGATTCCGTCCATGTGCGGCATCTTAATGTCTAGAATGATAACGTCCGGATTGAGCGTGCGCGCTGCCTCGACGGCTTTTGCACCATCGCCGGCCTCGGAGATGACCTCATAGCCGACATCCTCGAGCATTTTTCGCAAATCCAGGCGGATGATGGGCTCATCGTCCGCGATGATGATTCTAAGTTTCTTACTTGTCTCTGTTTCCGACACTCTGGCCCTCCTGTTCAGTGATTCCTCATTGGGCGGTAAGCAATGTTTACTTGATGTGCTTCCTCGTCCGTTGCTTCCCGGTCGAATTGACTGCGTGCTCGTGCGGCGAGAGCCCGCCGTAAACCGCAGCCTATAGGTTTGAGAGGATTTCGCTCTTCGGCTCGGAACTCATGGACTGGCCAACCGAGGTAAAATGCGGGCGCGGAACGGCCGTGGGTACGAATTACGGCGGTGTCAACATTGACTCCGCAGCGGTTGCGGACGCGGTTGTTTTGCTTGACGACTTACTTAACCTCATTATATAATACAAACACAGTTTGTGTCAAAGCGATTTTCACCAGGCCTAACCGGGTATACGAATATGACCATGGCCGGAGCGCCGGTATCGACGGGAGAAGGGACTCTGAAACCGGAAGAAGAAGCCGGCAGTGGAGATGGCCTGTGGTTGGCTCCCGCCGTTGCAGGAGCGGCCTACTTGATCTTTTGGCAGGTCGCGCCCCGCGTCAAATCCGAGAGTCTGGGGGCCGTACTCATCTCCACGGTTTTGGCGCTGGCATTGACCGTCTGGTTTGCGGCATCGTTCGCGCGCGCCGAATCGATGCGCCGGGCGCTGCTCTGGAATCTCGCGCTTGCCACCGTCATCAATCTGCCGATTCGCCTCCTCGGCGCAAGGGTTCCGGCTCCATGGAGCGCCGCCTTCTTTATCCCAGGGCTTCCCGGCCTTCTGCTCATCTGGCTGGCGGCATCGATCGGCGCGCTGCTTTCGAGAATACTTCGCAGCGCAAACATGATTCCGCCCGTCGCGGCGGTGCTTGCACTGGTCGATGTTTGGACGGTCCTGCTCGGAGGGCCGGTCCAACAGTTGATCAACAGCAATAACCCCGCCGCCAGGCTCATTTCGCAGGCCATGATGGTGCAGCTTCCGGCTCCGAGGCCGATCGCATCCGGCGCGACTCCGATGTTCGGGGCCGTGGGTTTCGCCGACTACTTGTTTATCGCTTTTTTTGTTGCCGCGATCTGTCGATTCATGCCGGCAACTTCGGCCTATCGGCGCACGTTGTGGTCATTGATTGGGGTTCTGTGCGCCTACATGGCGCTGGTTTTCGTCAAAGAGCTCAGCTTGCCCGCGCTCGCGCCGATGGCGGTCGTCATGATCGGCACGAATTGGCGCAGGTTCCACTATGAACGCAGCGAGGCGTTTGCGCTAATTTATGCGGCGATTTTTATTGCGCTCATTGCGGGTGGGTTCTGGCTATTCGGGCGTCAAAAAAAGGAACCCGGACGAGAGCCAGGTGAGGAGAATACTCCTCACGCACGATTGCTACCCAAAAATCGATTGGCGGAGGCGGCCTCGTCCAAGAATCGATCGCGCGAAGGGGCGAATAATTCGCTCGGAACGCTCTCTCTAAGACAGTGGGATTGCGCGCGAATTATTCGTCCCTACTCGTGCGAGTCCGGCAAAATCGCGAGGAATCTGGTATGAAGCAACGCAAAGCGTTTACACTAATCGAGCTGCTCGTAGTAATCGCGATCATCTCCGTGCTGGCGGCGATACTCTTCCCGGTCTTCGCTCAAGCGCGCGAGAAGGCCCGGCAGGCGTCGTGCATGAGCAACCTGCGGCAGTTCGGGCTTGCGCTGGCGCAGTACGTTCAAGATTACGACGAGCGCCTGCCGGATCGGCGCGATCTGAAGACCAACCTCCCCGGCGGCTACAGGCCCTGGACCACGTGGCCTCCCTCCGACCCGCGCGCGGGTTGGGCCATCGTCACGCTGGACCCCTACGTTAAGAACAGCGGCATCTATGCCTGCCCGAGCGTGAAGGGATCTTTGCTGGGAAGCGCCGGGCAGGTGGCGCAGCCGGTGACCGCCCAGCCCGATGCCCCAACCTCTTACTATTGGACCTGGCGCTTCGACCGGCCCGACGATCCCGTACCCCTGGACGACTTCTGGGGCAAAACGGATCAGCAATGCGTGGACGATCTACGGGCCGCCAAAAACCCGCAAGCCGGCATCCCGGAAGGAGTAGCCGATGTCGAGATGGCGGTCGACCCCTACTTCCCGAGAACGATCCCGACCACTCCCCCGGCCCTTCGCGGGAAGTCGGTGCACTTCGGAGGACGCAACCGGCTGCTCCTGGACGGGCACGTGAAGTATCTGAGGGATGCCAGGACGGAGTAGAGGGTTGGTTCGGTGGTTGTTGCGCGTTGATGGGGTGTTGTGGATGGACGCGGAGCGTCTGAGCCGCCATTCCCACGCGGAGCGTGGGAACGAGTAACGAGTAATGAGCTTAAGAGGCCCCGGCTTCTTACGGGGAGGGTTCATACTCCGTACGATTCTACGCCGGCTTACTTTCCGGGTTATCCATCCCAGCCAGCACTTCCTCCTGCGTGATCGCCATCTTCTTTAGCAGCGCAAGGATCATGGCATTTTGGAATTCCAGGTGGTGCAGGATCACCTCGATCTCCTTTTCGGCCTTGACGTTGACCTCGAAATCGCTCTCCGCCCGCAGCTCCGCGTGGCGGCCCTGCAAGTTCTGGCCGATCATGATCAGCGGCATCAAGAAGATCTGGATCATGTTCGAGATAAACAGCCAGAAAACGAACGCCATGGGAGGATCGAATTGAAGATGTTTGGGCGCCAAGGAGTTCCAACCCAGCCAGCATACGGTCCATGCGAATATGAGCAGAAAGAATCCCATGGTGCCGACGTGATCCGTAATATGGACCGCAAGCCGCTCCAGGGCGCCCAGACCCTGCTCGTGCTCGGCATTGACATTCCTGACCGGCTTGATACGTTTGCGGATTTCCGTCAGGCTGACTGGTTGTAGCTTATTGATCGACATGTACACGCTCCCTTGTCTCTCGTTCGGCATCTGCCTTCCGCAGGATTGACGATTCGATTATGGCACCTTGGGAGGACGAGGCTCCTGCCGAGCCAACGCAAGACGGCTCGGCAGGAGCCTCGCCCTCCCAGACATGCAACCGCATCGATGATGTGCAGTTATCCCGTGTATCTAGGAACGGCAGATGATCTTAAAGACTAGTATAGCAAGCGAATCGAGATGGGAATTGGTTCCCGTTCAGATGCGCTCGATCAGACCTGGTGGAGGTTGAGCCGGTTCTTCTTCCTTTTGCAGCATCGCGAGAGCCACATTAAACGAGCGTTTCACCATTGCGCGAGCGAATGGCGCGAGGTGCGCGGTATGTACTTCCTGTAAGGACAAGGCTTGGTAGAACGCTTCGGCGGCATCTTGAGGGCATCCTGCCCTATGGAGAACCATCGCGCTGTCTTCCAGCCTGCGGCGCCACCGTGCGAGGGCCTCCTCGGTCAATAAGGCATCGGCTGCATCGTCCGCGACGCGCTCGGCGCGCTGGTTCTTTTGCGCATCGTCGAGAACCAGGCGCGATTCCGACGCGTCGATCAACTTCTCCACCCAGGGAGCCAGGTCTTTCAAATCAACGAGCCATCCACGGAACCAGGGCTGCTCGAGCAGAGCCTCCGGTGACCTTGAAATGGAAAGATCCGCTCGTACGTGATCGCCGTTCAGCATTCCGAAAACCGGCGAAGCTTCGTATACGGTCTCAGGCTCGCCGATTTGAGACTGTAGCGCCGAATAACCCTTGGGCAGCGGCCGTCGGAGCTTCACGCTCAAATCAGCCGCATCCTTCAACAGAAAGCGGGCGTAATCGAGATCGATCCCGGCGACAACGTTGCCTTCTTTCGAGCTAAATGAGGCAATATTCTCTTCGACCTGACGCCGGGAGAGCTTGCGCGAACCGAGATCGAGCAGGCCGCGTTCATCGTTGATGAGAAAACTGACGAGGGTAGGAGATCCGCCATGGGGATCGTCGCGCACAAAGATCAGCATCCGGCTGCCGGTGCCTCCGAACTGGGTTAGGAGAGCGCGGTTTGTAAGATTTCTAACCGGCGCCGATGGCGGTATTTGGGGAGAAGGATTCGCAGCGGGCTCGATACCGGTAATTTTGAGATTATAGAGCGCGCGCCGGGCGGCTTTTGAAAGCGCTTTGTCGCGATCGCCGGCAATCTCTTGAAGCCGGTTTGCTGCGTCGAGATCGCCTTGCTCCTCGAGCCGGATGACCTCTTGAAACGCGTCGCCAAATCCCTCCGATTTTCCGGATTCGGCGGCGGCGCGGTTATTGGAGCGCATGTTGGTCCTCTAAAAGCTCGGGCCGCTTTCGGTTCTGGCCAGGTATTCCTGGGCTCTTGCAGCGATATCCGTTCCAGGCGCCTCGCCCAGCGCTTTCTGCCAATTTTCCCGCGCGGCATCTGTCTCGCCACGGTTGTACGCATCGGTGCCCGCGTTAAAGTAGAGGCGCGCTTGCTCGTAGTGCGATTGCATGGCGGTGCTGCTCCCGGGCGCCGCGGGATTCGGTCCCCCTACCCTGCCGCCTCCGCTGGAATGCTGCCACTCCTCCAGCGCCCGGTCGTGATTTCCCATACGGTCGTACAGCTTGCCCAGATTATAGTGAACGTCGTTGTTATCCGCGTCGAAGTCCAACGCGTGATACCAGTAGGTTTCCGCCTGCTTCAAATCGCCGCGATCGTACGCCTTTGTGCCGAGCCGGTTTAGCGTGATAGCCAAGCTTAGCTTGGCATCGTTTCCGGCTTTGCTCGACGGCGATGCCTTATACGCCTCTTCGAATTTTGCTGCCGCGCGCTCTAGGTCACCCGATTCGTAGAGCTTTTTGCCGTCATTTAATAGGCGATAGATGGCATCCGAAGCCTTTCGCTGCTGTTGCTGCTCGTACGCATGGAGGAAGAGGATTACCAGCGCAACGACCAATCCTCCGAGCGCCACGGCCAGCGCGAGAACTTTAAGAAAGTCTCCCAAAGCTTTTGGAACGAGCGGGCCGTCGCGTCTTTGGACGTATGGCGGCGCAGGCGGAGCGCCGTAGCCGGGAGGATAGCCAGGCTGAGGAGCGCCCCAATTCACGAAGGGACCGCCGCCGGTTTGCGCGGGCATTGCGGGCTGCGGAGGGGGCGCGTAGGCTGTGTTTCCGGGCAATCCCGGAAACAGCGGCGCAATCGCGGGAGGCAATCCGGCGCCGAGGGGCGAGGGACCATACGGACCCGGCTGGATGCTGGGCGGACCCGAATATGGCTGGCCATACGGGGACGATGGCGGATAAGCGGGCGCTCCGAAGCTTCCGCCCAGATTCGTCGGCTGGCGCGGAAGGAACATCGAAGGGACTGCGTCCGCGTTTTTGAGCGCCTGCCGCATCTCTTCGGCCGAATTGTAACGCTGGCCCGGATCCTTTTTCAGCGCCCTGAAGATCACTTGCTCCACGCCGAACGGCACCCCGACAAGCGCCGGCGGGTCGTTGTGCATGATGCTGTAAGTGATGCTCACGACGCTGTCGCCGGTAAACGGCTTGCGGCCTGAAAGCATTTCATAGAGCAGTACTGCGAGCGAGAAGAGGTCCGAACGGTGATCGATGAACCGGCCTTCGATCTGTTCGGGCGACATGTAGCTTGGAGTTCCAAACACCTGGCCTTCGCCAGTGAGAGATGCCTCTTCGGTGAGTCGCGCGATG
This sequence comes from Chthonomonadia bacterium, assembly GCA_041487935.1. Classification (GTDB taxonomy): domain Bacteria; phylum Armatimonadota; class Chthonomonadetes; order Chthonomonadales; family CAJBBX01; genus JBGPOG01. Next base: position 8,211 of record JBGPOG010000020.1, read on the forward strand.
CCGAAGTCCGTGAGCTTGACCTGTCCGCCGGCGAGGAGGTGGATGTTATCGGGCTTTACGTCGCGGTGGATGACCTTGTTTGCGTGCGCGTGCGAAAGAGCGCTCAACACCTGGCTGGCAATTTCCAGCGCCTCCTGTAGCGGGAGAGCGCCGCGTGACTGGATTGCGTCGCGAAGAGTGCCTCCCTCCAGGTATTCCATCGCAATGAAGTGGCGGCCGTCTGCTTCTCCGAAGTTATAGACCGTGACGATGTTCGGATGCTGGAGCTTGCCGGCCGCTCGGGCCTCTCGATTGAACCGTTCGATTCGCTCGCGCTTGGCCTGGCCGGTCAGATTGGGTGGAAGACTTAACTCCTTTACGGCAAGACGCCGGCCCATCGACTGGTCGATAGCCTCGTAAACCACGTCATTAGACCGTGCGATCTCCCGTACGATCCTATATCGATTGGCGATGATGTCGGTGGACATATTTTCGTTTGCGCCGCCGAATGGTTTGCTCGTTCACACGCGAGGCTTGGAGCGTTGCCGGGGTGAAGCATTCGGACGACCACTTTGCACATCCGACACACAATTAGCGCGCGAATGCTTCACCCCTGCTCGCATCGGCCGTGCAGCGCTACTCTATTCGATCTTACAGGCTACGTCGTCCGTTTCGTAAACCCGCCTTTGGGCCGCCTTCGTCTGGGCTTTCCTGGGGCGGCTTGGCGCGGAGTCTTCGGTCGTTCGGATTCGCGACCTGAATTCGTGGTCTGGATGTGCGCCTCCTCCAGGACGGATAGGAACCCCGGCGGGATCGGATCGCTCAACCAGATTCCCTTGCCGCGCGGGTAGAACTGGACGCCGGCCTCGTGGGCCAAATGCGCATCGATCTTCAAGATGGCCGGTTCTTGATCGCGACGGCGGCCAACCTCTCGCGCGGTCTTTTTATCCGGTGAAAGGTGGACAAACTGCCGCTTCATCGGCCGGAGACCCATCTCGAGTATTTTCGCAAGATATCGTTTCGGAGTTCCATGGAAGAGCGCTGCGGGAGGCATACCCGGGTGAGGCAGCTCTTCAAGCTCCAACGAGTGCCCATAACGCGCGCGCACCCGGTCGCGCTCGACCTCGAACCGCGCCTTGGGGTCCATGCTGATGATGGTGTTGAACTCCGGCCGGCTCAAAGGAAATCCCTGCTTTTCGAAAGCTTCCAGTATAGCAGTAATGGCGGCCCATCCCTGTTCCGATAGGGTCAGGCCGCCTCGCTCGGGCTTGTGCCGCAGCCACATACTAAGCATTTTGCTGCAGCGCACGCGTGTTGGTTCATCCATATACTTGTGAGGTCCTCACATCACGCGCGCACAGAACAACTTCCCGATGTGTTCGTGCAGGATTTGATCGCGCTGGCTCCAATAAGCCTGCTCTTCGGCTTCAAACTTCGCTTTGGTTTCAGGACTCATTCTCATGAACGGCCAACGTCCCTTCCTGCAAATCACTTACCGCCCAAACAACCTCTTGATCCCGCGGGCTTCCTTAGGAGCGTCGTCGTCCTTATCGGCCGCCTTGCCGTTGTTTTCGAATACGGTTCCTGTTACGAGGTCTCTTATCGACAAAACGAGCACCGTTATATTATCCCTCCCTCCGCGGGAATTCGCAAGCTCGATTAATTGCCGCGCTGCTTCCGCAGGGGCGCGGCCCTGGGCGATTTGCAGAATCTCCGATTCTTCCACATGTCCGGTAAGTCCATCCGAGCACAGAACCCAGGTGTCTCCCTGAATGGCCAGCTCTTCGAATACCTCCGGCTCGACGGTGGGCTGCGTGCCGATTGAGCGTGTGATGATGTTGCGGTACGGCGAGGTTTCGGCCTCCTCTGCAGTCATTCCGCCCATGCGCACCTGTTCCGCCACCCACGAGTGGTCGAAGGTGACCTGGCGGATCGCCTCATCTCGGATCAGATACCCTCTGCTGTCGCCCACTTGCCCGATATAGACGTGGTCTTCCACCACGACTGCCGCGGTCAAAGTGGTCCCCATGCCGCTGCGCTCCGGGATCATCAGGGCAAGATTGTGGATGGTTTCGTTAGCGGCCGCGATCGCCTCCAGCAGCGATTCGGGAATGCTCTCCGTGATGCTGTCGTAGTAGTGGGCGATGACGTTCTTGAGCGCTAACTCGCTGGCAATCTGGCCGGCTGCATGGCCGCCCATGCCGTCGGCAACCGCGTACAAGGATCCGCGGGCGGCGAGGATGGTTGGGTCCTCCGGCTCATAGGAGTCGAATTTATCCTCGTTATTCTCCCGAATTCGGCCCAAATCCGTCTTGGCCGCAAATCTCACGATCGGCAGTACGCGCGGCGAGCGCTCCTCGCGCTCCCGCCAGCCGCGCACCAATTCGTCGCGCGAGAACTTCGCCGTGATCTCTTTTACGGATTCGGCACATTCTTCACCGGCGGCGCTCTCGTCCCACTCGGAAGTCATTGCCCCTCGCCTTCCATCGGCATCGGTTCAAAAGGAAGGTCTCCAGCAGGCGCGCCAAGCGGTCTGGCAGGTTCCTCCGGCGGCTCGAGCGTTTCGAAAGCGTAAGTCCCCTGCCCCAGCCCGATCTCATCCCCATCGAGCAGAAGCTGCTTCTCGCCTACGTCGAGCCGGGCGCCGTTTACAGTCGTTCCGTTTGTGCTCCCTACGTCCACGAGGTAGCACCCCGTGTTGTCGCAAATGATGTCCGCATGACGGCCGCTTACGTACGGATCGCCGTCGATAACGTAGGTGTTTCCCGCTCTGCGGCCGATAGTGGTTGATCCTTCATGGATATCCAAATCTCTCCCGCCATCGAATGTCGACCGGAGCCTGGCTACTGCCGGTGTAGGTCCGGAAGTTGAAGCCTCCCCGGCGGCCGGCAAGGAACCCGCGACGGGCGGCTGTTCCGCCACAAGCGCGGATTCGAATGCAATGGGCGGCTCTTCCGATGGCGGCGCGGCTCCGAACGCAATCGGCGGCGCACTTTCTGCAGCAGCCGGCTCCACCGGTGATTCCATGAATGATGGCTCAGACAATGCGTCCGGGGCCGCATCGACTTGAACCGCCAATGCCGGCTCTGCCGGCGGAGCGAAGATCGTCGCCTCGGCCGGACCGGCCGCGGGGAGCGTCAACGTTGCGTTGCCGAAGCGGACCGTCGCACCTTGCGGTAGCGGGGTAGGCTGGTTCGGGCCGATGCGCGCGCCGCTCACCTGGGTTCCGTTCGTGCTTCCGAGATCCGTCACAACGATCGCGCCATTCTCGACCGACACTTGCGCGTGCCGCCGCGAAACCGTGCCATCCATCAAAAGGATGTCGCAGTTTTCGCGGCCCACGGTATTAACCCCGGTTTTGAGACGGAAGCGGCGTCCCGTAACGTGCTCCACGAGCTCAGGCCCGGTTTCCGCCGGCTCCGCGGTTTCCAATGCGCCTGGAGCGGATGCCAGCAAAAAGCCGCATTCGACGCAGTAGGTCTCCATCGCCGCGCTGTTTGTGCCGCACACCGCGCAGGACACGGTCGCGCCCATCTGAGTCGCACCGGGGGCCGCACCGGCGCCAAAGCCCTGAGGCGCGACCATCGTCTTATCCGCACCCGGCATCCCCGAAGCGGGCATCACGCGGGTGGATTCGGTCATATCTTGTGACATTTTGGCCTCCATCTTTGTGGAAGGTTGATGGTTGATGGATGATGGATGATAGTTGACAGCATCTCCGACACCCTAGTTTATCTGTTTTACACCGAGCGACTTACGCAATCCGGACAGCATTCGGCCTTGTTTCTCAGCTCTCGTGTATATGCGCTGATAATCGGCTTCTATGAGAAATCCTTGTCTTCTCGCAATGGTTGCCTCGGAAACAACTTCAAACAACGATCCACTTGCAATTTCTATGAAGCGACAGTATTCTTGTCTCGACAATCGGGACGCCCCTTCGACGATATTCGATGAGATTGACACCGCAGCTCTTCGCATCTGATTAGTGAGCCCAAATCGCTCGTCTGATGGAAAGTTCTTAGTCATTTCATAGACGATGTCTGCGAATTCAATTGCTTCGTTCCAAACTTCCAGCTTTTCGAACGGAAACATCGGGTTAAACCTTTCAGTGATCGAAGCATACCATCATCCATCATCCATCAACCATCATCCATCATCCATCAACCTTTCTTCTTCCCTTGATCCAAATGATAGATCGTCCCGATGAGCGTTTTCTCGACCTCTCCTCCTCGCTGGAGGGCGGCGATAGCTTGATCCACTTCCTGCGCCTGGTCCGATCGGCCGGACTGCATCAGGATCGTTCGCGTACGCTGAAGCTCTTGCACGGCGCCCGTTGCGGTTAGCTGCTGGGTGCGCATACCCATCATGGTCTTTTCGAGGTTGCGGGAAGCCAGGTGTACCTCAAGTTCCCGTTGTACGACCGGATTCCTGGCGCCTTCCACTTGCGCGCGATCTGTTACGAATTCCATCACCGCATCGCCCGTAAGCATCTCGCTGCGACCAGACACGGCGTCGTCGTACGTGATTTCGGCTCGGACGATGCGATAAGTCCCTGGCGTATGACGATCCAATTCCATCTCGCTGAGATTTGAAATCGTGCTGCCTCGCTCGACATCCTGGAGGGTGAACTCGACCGTCCGCTGGCTGAACTGCGGAGTTGGGACGCCGTACATATACCGGCATTGAACGCCGCGGGGGAGGCGGAACCGCACGCGCAGGTTTTTGGCGGTGATTGTCATGAGCATCTCGAGCTCGCGACGGAAGACCTCCGGAATGAGCGCCGGCTGCGCGATGTAGTAGTAGTTGCCGCCGCTGCGCCGGGCGATCCCGGCCATCAGCTCTTCATTGTATTCGCTTCCGAAGCCGAGAGCGGTGATCGAAATGCCCCTCGCCTTCTGTTCCGCGACCTGATTGACGATGGACGCAAAATCCTTGATCCCGGCAGTCGGCTCGCCGTCCGTCAGTAGCAGCACACGGTTCAAATATCCCGGTGAATTCAGCGAGGCAATCTGCATACACCCGGCTGCCATCCCGTCGTAGAGGTTGGTCGTGTTGCCGGGCTGAATCCGGTTGATGTGCTCTTTGATGAGCGCCTTATTCATCACACGCCGCGCGGGCATAACGATATCGACCTGCTCTTCGAATGTAACGACGCTCAGAACGTCGCTCGGCTCGAGCAGATCGACGACGTGGCAGCAGGCCCGTTTGACGTACTCTAGCGGCTCGCCTTCCATCGATCCGGATCTATCGATGACCAGGCAGAGGTTGAGCGGCGTTCGACGCCCCATCATCGCGCCCGACGACTTAAGCAACAAGAGCAAGTGCTCGCGCGATGACTCGGGTGCAAATCCGAAACGGCTTCCGGGCACGATTTCCATCTCGAGCGCGCGCATCGGCGCACCCATGGCCGTGCGCATTGGATCTACACCGGGCGCTCCGCCCGGACCGCCGATCACGGTCCGGCTCATCTGCTGCGTGGCGCCGCCCGGCGGAACCGGCGGATTGCCCATCTGCTGGGTGCGATCTTCCATCCTGATCTCCTTGGGAGAATATTGTCGTGTTGAGTATTGAGTGTTAAGCGTTGAGTGTTGAGTGTTGAGTTTTCGATATTACTTTCGGTGTGGAAGGAAATGCCGGCAGATAGTCCCTAACCTGGCATAGCCAGAACCAAAAAGGGAATAACTATCAACTTCTACGATTGGCCGCAACTGTTCACAATTCATGAGAATTAGTCTAAGCGCGATTCCTCACTCCGTTCCTAAGAAACTTCACCGTTTAGTGCATGAATGTCGACTTGCAAATTCAAAAACAGATCCCTACGGGATGACGGGGGCTGTGACAGTTTCTTACGCTCAACGCCGCGTTAGGCGCGGTAAAATGCTCAGAATGACGTCAAATGCACGTTGTGCCTCCATTCGTCTGTACGTGAATAATCCGGGTTTAATGATGGAAGTAGGAGTTTGCTATCAATAGATTGAGGTGAGACAAGTCGATGGAACATGAGGGACCGAAAGCAATCTCGATCATTCACTAACGCAAGGAAAGCTGCGTCCACCAGTCATAATGGGGATCGATCCTTCGTGGAATGAAGCTCGCACAATACTCTATGCGCCGCAAAGTTGCTCCCATTTCGGTGTCGCCAATTCCTCCATGCTGCTGCCACTGGTGCAGCATAGAGGCGGTACTAAGAAGCATTACATCTGGTAACCAGTCAACGATGATGCGCCTGGCCTTGCGGTCATCGGTAGCAACCGCGCAGCCCCGATTGACAGCAATCGACACTGCTTCGGCCTCACCGTCATTCATCAATCGGTTGGATGAAAGCTGAATAAACAGGGCAAGTTCATCATCCGACTCGAGGCGCTTAGGTTTCAGCAAACCCGATTCTATTAACGAGCCGAGATCGACCTGTAATCGTTCGTCCGAGCCTTCTTGCCGGATCCACTGTGCTTCATTTGCTGCCCTCTCACCAACAACGAATGTCCAGTTTTCAACCTTCAAGATTCTATCGAACTGGCCGGACGCGGCCAGGTTTAGGATACAACAGGCGTCAAGCATAACTGGAGGAAAAGCGCTCATCAGGCAGACTGCTCGCTTACCAACGGTTTACTAAGGTCGATCAACACTTCCCCAGGTACGCCTTCAGACGTAACATCCGAACGGGAAATTACTTGTCTAACCATCTCACGAGCAGTCTGCCTGTCTTCATGGAGGTAGTCGATCAATTCGCCTTCGGTGATTAGCCCCTCTTCATATGCCTGTGCCGCGAGCCCGACATAACGTTGAGGTAACTGAGAATCCTCCTTCATCTCACTAAGTCCCAGCAGCGCTTGCGCTTCCCTTACTCGGAAACCCCGGCTCTGAAGCTGATCCCAGGTCCCTGCTTGAACCAGGCGAAGATCTTCCAAACGAAGCACCATCGCCTGAATGGAGACTCCGTACAAATCTGCCAGCGTCAGTAGGATCGCCGGCGTGATCGGGCGGCCCTCCTGCTTGAGGTCGTAGAATCTTCTTCTAAGGCCGATCTCAGGCATCAAGAAAGTGGATGCAAATGCATCGGCGAACCGCTCCTTCTCCGGAAGACGACCGCCCGACCGCAGGACGGTTATCTCCGCTTCATAACGATCGACCAGGAAGTGAGCGTATTCATGCGCAAGCGACCAGAGCCGCCGGCTACCAGGGTGGCGCTGCTGCAGCGCAATACAACCACCGAGTTGGTCGCTGAACAAGAACAATCCGGCAATTCGCGAGGGGAGCTTCACGCAGAATACGCGAAGCCCGACATCCATTTCGAGGAGATTGCGCAAACTGTTTACCGGCGCCTCACCAAGACCCAGACGTCTTCGTTCGGCCTCTGCCACCTCTGCCGCTGCCTCACGAATTGGCCTTTCACCAATCCGATATGTCCCCGGATAGTTTCGCGGGAGTGGGGAGTGGCACATATTCTCGAGATCGAGATAGTCCTCACAAAGCTTTTGGAGGAATCTGGTGGCCTCTTGAAGCTCGTCATCGTCGAAGGCAACCTTTTGCGCAGCCGTGCGAAAGTGTGCAACAAAATCCCGCACAGGTTCCTGCATTCGCTGCAAGTCATGAACTGATCGGCCAAGTAATTCGGATAATCTGAGCAGCTCAGAGTTTGACGGTCGTCGTTCGCCCTTTTCGATAGCGATATACGTCGGTCGCGATAAGTTGAGTTCTCCCGCAACGTCCGCCTGCGTAAAGCCGCGCGCCTTACGCGCCTCTTGAATCCTGAGACCCAGAATTCGCGGGTCCGCGTCACGTGCCACCTGGTCGTACATTGAGATTCTCGCCATATTCGGTCTCCGGCTTGGGTTGAAGCTATCTTACTATAGTGAATTATCATTGTCAAGTATTTTGTTGTATATTCATCGATAAATGTAAAGTCACACGGACTCAAAGAGTTAGCAGGATTGCAAGCCTCTCCGCACGAATATGAATGGCAACGAAAGTGCGGGGTCAGAAGGAGAACCGGATGAACAGCCGGAGCGTGGTCGGAAAAGCGGTCGTGGTTGGCGCCGGAGTGATGGGAGCTCAGATTGCGGCGCACCTGGCGAACGCGCAATGGAGCGCGGTGCTCCTAGACATCGTCCCCAGCGACCCCGCCGGCCAATTACCCGCCGACCCCGCAGCCCGAAACGGCATGGCCAAACGCGGTCTGGACCGCGCGCAGAAGCTCAAGCCCGCTCCCTTCTTTCTTCCGCAACACATCCAGAGGATTACTCTGGGTAACATCGAGGACGACCTCGGCGCAATCAAGGATGCCGATTGGGTGATTGAGGCCGTGGTCGAGAAGCCCGATGTAAAGCGCCGGACCCACGAGGCAATCGAAGCCAATCTCGGACCGGAAACAGTTGTCACCACAAATACAAGCGGCTTGAGCATCGCCGAAATGTCCGAAGGCCGGTCCGATTCATTCCAATCCCGCTTCTTCGGAACCCATTTCTTCAATCCGCCGCGCTACATGAAACTGCTGGAGATCATCCCCACCCCGAACACGTCACTAGACGTTTTGTCGCGGTTCAACGGATTCGCCGAGTCGATCCTGGGCAAACGCATCGTCACTGCGCGTGACACTCCGGGCTTCATCGCCAACCGGCTTGGCGTCTACGGAATGCAGAGCGCCGTACACGCCACGCTCAAGCACTGCTTGTCGGTCGAACAGGTCGATTATCTAACCGGTCCGCTCATCGGCCACCCGCGGAGCGGCACATACCGCTTGAGCGATATTTGTGGCCTGGACATCTCGGCCGACGTTGCAGGAAACCTGGCCGAGCGCTTGCCCAAAGACCGCTTCAGCGCCGCCTTTGCGCTCCCCGCGCCGATGGAGCAATTGTTGAAAGAAGGCCGTATCGGCGAAAAAGCCGGCCTGGGCTTCTTCAAGCGGCTGCCGGACAAGACCATCCTCGCGCTTGACTGGGAGACAATGGATTACCGGCCGCGCAAACCCGTCGTCTTCCCGGCAATCGAAGGCCTCAAATCCCTTCCCCTGCCGGAGCGGCTCCGCGCGCTTCTCAAGCTGGACGATCCGGCTGGCCGCTTCCTCTGGGAGACGACGCGCGATATGCTCTGTTATTCGGCAGAGATCGCCAATGAGATTGCCGAGGATATTCCCTCCATCGATAATGCCATCAAATGGGGCTTCGGCTGGGAGATGGGCCCGTTCGAAATCTGGGATGTCCTCGGAGTGTCGGCGGTCACCGAGCGTCTTCGCGCGGAAGATACGCCGATCCCGGCATTGGTCGACGAGCTCTTGCACGCCGGGCACAGCAGCTTCTATTTCCAGGAATCCGGGCGCACCTTTGCCACGGACCTCTCAACGCCAAGTATTCGACGCGCAATACCCGAGACGCCCCAGTTTATCGTCCTAAAGGACCTGAAAGCCAACGACAAAATCATCAAGGACACCCCGGACGCAACTCTCATCGATCTCGGCGACGGCGTAAATTGCCTGGAATTCCACACCAAGATGAACGTCCTCGGCCCTGGCATCATCGAGATGATGAACTGGAGCCGAAAGGAATCCGAGAAGAACGGCGTCGCGCTGGTCATCGGAAATCAGGGCGAGCACTTCTCCGCCGGATTCAACATCCAGCTCATCCTGATGTCCATCTATGAAGGCGACTGGGACCAGATGCTTGCGAACGGTTCCACCCTTCAAGACGCCGTGATGGGTATCAAGCGATCGCCCATTCCCGTGGTCGCGGCCGTCCACGGCTACACGTTGGGTGGCGGATGCGAAACGATGCTGCACTGCGCCGCAGTCCAGGCTTCCGCCGAAAGCTATATCGGTCTGCCGGAGACCGGCATCGGCGCAATTCCGGGGGGCGCCGGCACCAAGGAGATGCTGCTGCGCTCCATGGCCGGCGTGCCCGATCCTTC
>JBGPOG010000021.1:0-17784 GCA_041487935.1 Chthonomonadia bacterium
AAGGATTGCGAGCGGGCGGCTGGAGCCTGCGCCCATGGCTCTCAGGCAGCGGATCACTTCCGCGTGCTGGTCGTGCGTGCCGTGGGAAAAGTTGAGCCGCGCCACGTCCATTCCGGCGCGAATGAGCGCCTTGAGCTTGGATTGGGTGGAGCAGGCGGGGCCGATGGTGCAGACAATTTTAGTTCGGCGCATATTCGGCCTATTTAACCGCGGAGGACGCAGGGGACTTCGAGATATCGAATATCAAGTTTACCGCCGAAGGAGCAGATTCCTTCGGATGCGGTGCGGTGGGAAGGAGTATTCGCGCAGATCTCCGATTGCGTAACTGTTCACACTTCGTGAGGATTACACGCGACTGGCAGGGCGAGGCTCCTGCCGAGCCGCATCGCTTGTTCGCCTTATCAGAAAGCATCGGCTCGGCGGGAGCCTCGCCCTCCCGGCTCACCCAACACGCGCTCATCAATTGTGAACAGTTACCTGATTGTCCTGATAGATGAAAGCCCGCCGCAAGATTTAGCGGCGGGCCGGTGTCTTGTATTCAAACTGTGGCTTTCAGTGCGAGCCGCAGCCCCCGGAGCCGCAGCCGCTTCCGCAGCCTCCGCCGCTTTCGCCGTCTTCCGCAGAGAAGCTGGAGCCGCACCCGCACGACTGGGCTGCATTCGGGTTATCGATCTTGAATCCGCCGCCCATCGGGTCTTCGATGTAGTCAACCGACGCACCGTCGATATACTTCATGCTGAACGGGTCGACCAGGATCCGCACGCCGTGCTGCTCGAACTCAATGTCGCCTTCCTCTATCTCATCGGCGATGGCCATTCCATATTGCAGTCCCGAACAACCGCCGCCGGAAACGAACACCCGAAGCGCCGCGTTGGCGACTCCCTGGCTGTCGAAGAGAGTCTTGATCTCGCCCGCAGCCTTTTCGGTCAGGACGACGCCGGTCGCGTTGTCAATCAGTGTCGTGGACATAATTAAGCTTTGCTCCTTAAGTGCCTTTTCGGCAGCAATGGCCAACCCGGTCTGGCGGGCGCCACGATCTTTCGATTTGTTCCGTTGGTTATTATACGTCTGTAACGCTCAATTATACGGCAGAACGCGATGGTTTTCAAGAGGGTAATCGCCTGCTATGTTGTAAAATATAGCAAATGAGCGCGCAAAGGCTGACCGGACTTGTGTTGAATTGGCTGCTGGTAGTCGCGATGGCAGCGCTCCCAATCACGTCATTTTCCCAGCTCAACGTGGCGCGTTGAGCCTCTGTTCGTTCAATTCTTCGCCTTAACTTATGCACGGGTATAATGGGCAGGTAATTCGGGACGGCGGAATTGAACGCAAAAGACAGAATAATCCTCGCATTGGACGTAGATAGTGCAGACAAGGCTGTGGACCTCGTTCGCCTGCTTCACGGCCACGTGGGCTCGTTCAAGGTTGGGCTGGAGCTTGTGAATGCCGCTGGAGTCGAGATCTTCTCCCAACTCCAAGAGGCCGGCGCCGAACGCATCTTCTATGACGCGAAGCTGCACGATATTCCCAATACGGTTGCGGGCGCGGTGCGCGCAGTCGCGGGGCGTCGTTTGTGGATGATCAACGTCCACGCCTCCGGCGGATCGCGCATGATTCGTGCAGCGGAGGAATCGCTTCGGACCTCCTCAGCGTGGGCCGGCGTGCTGCCTCCGTTGCTCATTGCAGTAACTCTTCTCACCAGCCTGGGGGACGACGACCTCGCCGATGAGCTGAGCGTCGGCCTGCCGCCGTCCGAATACGTCACGTCGCTCGCGCGCCTGGCACAATCCTCCGGCGCGGATGGCGTGGTGGCTTCCCCGCACGAGATCGAGGCCATACGGGCGGCGTGCGGCCCCGCATTCCTCATTGTGACGCCGGGAGTAAGGCCGGCAGGATCGGAAGCCGGAGACCAGCGGCGAGTTATGACTCCCGGGGAGGCCGTCCGGCTGGGAGCGGACTACCTGGTTATCGGCCGGCCAATCACAGCAGCCCCAGACCCCGTCGCAGCGGCGGCGGCAATTGTCCACGAGATCGCGCATATAGAGCCGGATTAACCACGAAGACACGAGGACACGAAGAATTTCGCAGAATATTAGCAAATTGCTTATCAGACTATTCGCTCGGCATTGAGCCCAGCGCAAACGTTGTCTGGAAACTGGAATACCCTATGTGTTTTGAATGGTTTTTAGCTTCGTGGCTTCGTGCCTTCGTGGTTAACCAATCGAGGAGAAATGAGTGCATAAAGTAACGCTGATACCGGGTGATGGGATTGGGCCGGAGGTTACTCGGGCGGCTGTTAAGATCGTTGAAGCGGCCGGTGTTAAAATTGAGTGGGAAGAGATGCGCGCCGGCTCGGAGACCATGACCTTGCACGGAGCGGTCGTGCCGGACGAGGTCATCAATTCCATCTCCAAGAACCGCGTGGCGCTCAAGGGACCGATCACGACTCCCATCGGCTCCGGCTTCGCCAGCGCGAACGTTACTCTCCGCAAGCGGCTCAATCTTTATGCAAACGTCCGGCCCGCAAAGACGCTTCCCGGCGTCAAAACGCGTTTCGACAACGTGGACGTCGTGATCATACGCGAAAACAGTGAGGACCTCTATTCCGGCCTCGAGCACATCGTCGTGCCGGGCGTCGTCGAGAGTCTGAAGATCATTACGGAAACAGCCTGCACCCGCATAGGCAAATATGCCTTCGAGTTTGCCAGGCTCTGGGGGCGCAAGAAGGTCACGGCCGTTCACAAAGCCAATATCATGAAGCTGGCCGATGGCCTGTTCCTCGAATGCTTACGCAGAGTTGCGAGAGAATTTCCGGAGATCGAGTACCAGGAGCTCATCGTCGATAACACCTGCATGCAGCTTGTAATGCGGCCGGAACAATTCGACGTGATGGTGATGGAGAACCTGTACGGAGACATCATTTCAGATCTTTGCGCCGGGCTCATCGGCGGTCTTGGCCTCACGGCGAGCGGCAATATCGGTGAGGGCGGCATCGCGATGTTCGAGGCAGTACACGGGTCGGCGCCGGATATTGCGGGTAGGAATCTTGCGAACCCCGTTGCGCTCACCTTGAGCGCTGTGATGATGCTTCGCCACTTGAAGGAAGCGTCAGCAGCAGAGAGAATTGAAAAAGCAGTACTCGCCGTCTTAGCTGAAGGCAAGCACGTAACAGGCGACCTCGGAGGGAAGGCGACAACTACGGAGATTACGGAAGCGATCATTGAGAAGCTGTAAATGCTGAATTGGGAAGACCCTTTTGGGACAATTGACTTTTCTGACATTATTTGCACATGAATCGGGATAATAGTTGACATGTCAATACGACTTGTGTTATGATGGTATTGCATATTGGAACCATCATGCCAGATTCAGACATCATTCGAGTTGGGCTGCCGCAGCGGTGTTCGACAATTTATAAGCAGATATGCGAGGGGGTCGCGGCTCCCGGGATTTACGCTGACGAGTATGGCAGAAAGACGCTTAAATACCTCAAATCGCGTCAGGGATTAGCCGATACATTGCGCAGATTACAGCAACTTCTCGGCAGTTCAGGTCTTTCGATTGAGCACGCTTATGCTGCGCGTGATCGCATTGTTCGACAAGAAGGCAAGGAAATCGACAAGCGAACACGTGGAGTGTTGAATCGCGCATTCACTCGATGTATCTTAGAAGGTAGCGGAACCGGACCCAATTTCAATCCGGACAGGTTAATCCCAAACTTCGCTGCACAGCAATTCGAGACCGACCTCAAATCACCCATCCTTGACCGCAACGAGCCCCACTTCGACAGTGCAGATCATAAGTTTGTCGAGGGCCGCTTAGAACTAGCGCGCTCGCGAGCGATCCAAAACGTCGAAAACGGCCTTCGAAGAATGATTGGCATGCCGAAGTTAACGGGCACTCGTTCGCTAAAGCGTCCGCAGAAGCTACCGATCAATGCTAATACAGACCTTCTCTCAATCTTGTCCAAGCAAAATGAAACGACAATCCAACCAAAGCTTCCACTTTGACCCTGTAGCCAACCATCACGGCCAGATATCCGTCCAGAGCAGTTCGGGAACGAACACACTCGTTCGTGGCGGCATACAAGACCATCAAATCGGTCGCCTCGGACAGGTTTCACCCGTGGTAGCCGATTTGCTGGATCTGGCAATGGCATTATGGATCAGCGACCGTATAACTAGCGATCGACGCCATCGATCGAAATCAATTCGGGTCGTGTTACCCGTGCGTTGTCGAGGTTTGTTCGGACAACCGGAAGTGGTATCTGTACTTCAAGATTTACTGTGGCAGTACACAGAGGACGAGTGGAAGATTGTTTTCACTGATCGATTTGGTTCTGGCCGATCCGTAGAGCTTCAATGCACGCTCCCATTTCCTCCAATGATGTCGAGTGATTGTGAGGTAGCTCTTTGGAGTGGCGGATTGGATGCTCTTGCTGGACTTGCCAGCCAAATTCAGCGTCGATCAGCTTCCCATTTTATCCTAGTAGGAACGGGTGCCAGCGGTCATATGCTTCATTTACAGCGTCAGTTACATGTGGGACTTAAACTGCCGTCAGGCATCACATCAGAGTTATTTCCAATTCCCATACGTCTTAACAACATAGCAGGTATGGGAAAGAACCGTTGGCAACGTGCCCGCGCATTGTCTTTCCAACTCATTGGAGCAGCAGTTGCAATCCACGCTGGCGAGTCTAAGCTCCACATGTATGAAAACGGTGTCGGGGCGATCAACTTACCATTCCGTGCCTGCGAAGTTGGACTTGATCATGCGCGATCCGTTCACCCTGTCGCCCTTCACCGCACTGAACGGTTTGTAAGCCTGGTATTGGGTAGAAGATTCGAGATCGTCAATCCGTTCTTGTTCGTTACTAAGGCCGAGATGTGCAAGACATTACGATTACTTGGATGGGAACAGCTCGTCCCACAATCATCGTCGTGTGATAGAAGACAACGGAAGCGACCAAGCCAGTGCGGGTCCTGTTCTTCCTGCTTACTCCGCCGCCAAGCTCCGCTTGCGGCGGGCATTCCCGATGAGACATCTTATGTCAGCCGAGGTCTTGGCGGTCAAGGATCGCATTTGTTTGCCATGAGGATACAGACGGGTAATCTTGCCCAGGCGTTTGGTACTTCGGACCCGTGGGGCAGTTTAACACAAGCGTTCCCTGATCTTGGCGAAATTGCAGGTCGCGCAGGAAGCGCGCTTTCGTTGTCAAGAGCCGACCTAAGCTCCAGTCTCGTTGATCTATATCGACGCTACGTGGCGGAATGGGAGCGCACGCGTTTTGGCAATGGAGAATTATGATAGTCGGCAACCCTACGACACAACCGGATTTATTGGAACAGCTCGATCCAAAGGCTCTTGGAGAAGAGTTGTTCGAAGCTCGCAAAAAGGCCGCGCTAACCCAGGCCGATGCTGCCGAGCTGCTCGGCGTTGCCCGAACGACAATAACAGCTATTGAAGCTGGCGAGCGACGAATTCGCCCTTCTGAGCTGATCAAGCTTGCCACCGCTTATGGACGGCCATTCACCTCGTTCATCAGACCGCGGCCGCCAATTGCGGCAGTCGCGCCGCAGTTTAGAGCTTCGTTCCGCATTCGGCCGGAGTGGGAGAACGAACTGGAGACGGCGATCGCATCCCTTGAAGACATGCTAAAGGACTACCTTGAACTGTATCAGATTGCGGGGCTGCAGCCGTCCCTTCGATACATTCCGGAATATCCAATCTCTGGGTTGAGCGTCGATACAGCCGCCGAATCGGTTGCTGTTGCGGAGCGAAACCGGCTGGGTTTAGGCGATGGGCCTGTCGCCCAATTGCGAGATGTATTGGAACAGGAGGCCGGGATAAGCGTATTCATGCTGAAGCTTCCGGACTGGTGCAGTGGGATGTATCTCTACTCGGTGCAATTGGGAGCAATCGTAGCGGTCAACTGTAATCATCCATCGGAGCGACAACGCAACACCCTCTCGCATGAATGGATGCATTTCCTTACAAATCGCCACGCCGCCGAGATTACAGACGAGTCTCCGCGTGGCCGTCTGTCATTCGAAGAGAGAGTCGCGGGCGAGTTCCCAAATCACTTTTTGATGCCGGCTGTTGGGATTCGCCGTCGCGTTGCGAGTTTGAAGCAGTCCACCGGAACTCTTTCTGCCAGGGGGCTCATCGACCTTGCCGCCTATTACGGCGTTTCGGTTGAGGCTCTGCTTAGATGGCTTGAGGATTTGAAATTATTGCCATCTGGTACATTCGACGAGGCGAAGAGGAGAGGTTTTCCGATCAGGCAGATTCAAAAGGAGGCCGGAATCATTTCGCCCGCCGAACGCCAAGATTTGCTCCCGCTTAGATTCCAGCAGCTCGCATTCCAGGCGCTGCAAGAGGGTAAGATACCGGAAGGCCGCTTTGCGGAGGTGCTACGGATCGACCGGCCCGAAGCGCGTCGTATCACACGAGTCTTGAGACCGGATCAAGAAGCGGCAGCGCCATCCACAAGCATGGTCGCGGAGTAAGGAGGCGTCGGCGTGCCCTTCTCCCTAGTTGTCAAGCACCCCGGCATTATCCTCGATGCCTGTTCCGCCATCGTCGTGCACGCAAGTGACCGGTTCTCCGAGGTCATAGCAGCTTTGCCGGTGCAGGTCAGCATTCCGGAATACATATTGACCGAGGAATTGGGAACGCTCGACCTCAGACTGCCGATCGCCGCAGGCATGCTCACGAAGTTGGATTTGGAAGGCGATGAAGAAGCGCTCTCTGCACTTCACTTCGGAACGGACCCACGAATGCACGCGGGCGAGGCAGTGTGTGTCGCGTTGGCTGTCCACCGAAATCTCGCCGTTGCAACCGATGATGCGTCAGCCATTTCGTTCCTGAACGAAAGGCTTCCTTCGATTCAAGTGATCACTTCGGCGGAAATCGTGCGGAACTGGGCAGATTCCGCAAACCCAGTTGATGTCTCCGATGCGATAAATCAGATTTATAAGAACGACGGTTATGTACCTCACGTCTGGCACCCTTTGCGGTCATGGTGGATGGGTCAACGCTAACGCAGTGGTAACATTCGGATAATATCGGGGTCTGGATGATTGCCCTGGAAGGTCGCTTTAGCCGACTCTTTCACCCAACGCATGAAGCAGCGCATGCCTTGGACTAACGAACTTGGACTAACGAAGATGTACATCTACATCATCCGCCACGGACAATCGACTAACGAGGCCGGCGTCAAGCGCAAGGACGATCCGCCGCTCTCCAAGATCGGTGAAGCGCAATCTCGCTGCGCAGGACGATACTTGCGCTCCGCTGGGATTACCGGGCTCTATACAAGCCCGATGAGACGCGCGCTGCTCACGGCGGCGCGGATCGGCGACACGCTTGGCAGTACATTGGAGGTCGATCCGGATCTTTGCGAGGTAGACGGACTGGGGCATCACCGAGGGTTGACGCGCGAAGAGATGTTCGACATTCATCCCCGCAGCCGGCTTGCCGATTCGATCACCGATTCGGGCTGGTGGAACTGCGCGGAAGAGGAGCTGGAAGACGTAGCCGTGCGCGCCAAGCGCGTTTCCGAACGGTTGCTGAAACTCGAGAGCCAGGAGACAGACTCCTCCGTCGTTGTGGTAACCCACGGAACGTTTGCCTCGTATCTGGTCCGGGCGATGCTGGGGGTCGATCCGCAAAACACCGTGCAATTCGCCCTGCGTAACACCGCGATAACCTTAATCGAGGTCGAATACGGCCTGCTGACGGTTCGATTCACTAACCGAATCGATCATCTGCCGGATCATCTCGTGAGTTGACCGGCTATTGTTTTTTATATGGCGGTGTGATATAATCTTAGCGTCGGATATTCGTGCCCTTTCTAGAGAGTGGGGAATCCCGCTCTTTTGTGTTATTGGGGCCGCCCTTTGGGGCGGCTTTGGTTTCGAATTACGGCTGTTGAATTCTTGATCGCGGGGAGAACGGCTCAATGAACGGTGATTTTCTCGAAGCCCTGCAGCAGATCGCACGTGAGAAAGAGATCGCGCCCGACGCGCTGCTGGAGACAGTGGAATCCGCCCTCGTGACGGCATATAAGAAGAACTTCGCGGCTCAGGGGGAGATCAAGGTTCGAATCGACTCAGCCAAGGCGACGTTCCGCGTCTTTTGCATGAAGCTCGTCGTCGAAGAGCAGGAGAACGAGCTCGGCGAAATCACCCTGGACGAAGCGCGAAAGTTCGACCCAGACATTATCGCAGGCGAGATTCTGGAAATTGAGGTTACACCCAACACGTTTGGCAGGATCGCGGCCCAGACGGCCAAGCAAGTGGTTGTTCAGCGAATCCGCGAAGCCGAGCGCGAGAAGGTATTCGAAGAGTTCAACGAGCGTCTGGGAGAAGTAGTCACGGGAACGGTCCAGCGCCGCGAATTCAAGAGCATCCTGATCAACTTGGGCAAAATCGAAGCCGTGCTTCCGCCGCAAGAACAGGTGGAAAGCGAGCCTTATCGGTTCAACGACCGTATCAAGGTCTACATGCTCGAGGTCCGCAGAACTCCCAAAGGACCGCAGGTAATCGTCTCTCGAACCCATCCGAGCTTGATTCGCCGTCTCTTCGAGCTCGAAGTTCCTGAGATTGCGGACGGAATCGTCTCGATCAAGTCCGTCGCGCGTGAGCCTGGCGCGCGGTCAAAAATCGCCGTCCATTCTCGCGACGAAAAAGTGGATCCGGTCGGAAGCTGCGTCGGGCATCGCGGCACGCGGGTGCAGGCCGTGGTCAACGAAATGTACGACGAGAAGATCGACATCGTGCGCTGGTCTCCGGAGGCGTCGCAATTCATCGCCGAAGCCCTCTCACCGGCAAAAGCCGTCAAAGTGACTGTTAACGAAGAGGCCAAGAGCGCGTTCGTGATCGTTCCGGATAATCAGCTTTCGCTCGCCATAGGCAAGTCAGGCCAAAATGTCCGCCTTGCGGCGCGACTGACAGGCTGGCGGATAGACATTCGCAGCGAATCTCAGGTTGTCAAGGCGGCGTTGATCGCGGCAACCTCGCCCGAAGCCGAGCACGAAGCGGTGGCGGAGATGCCGGTTGAAGTAGAGAAGGAAGAGAAGGAAGAAAAGCAGCCCGTCACGGCGGTTGCGGCCTCTCCCAAGGCGCCGGCCCCGCCGGAGGTGTCTGAAGAGGAATCCGACATTCCTGACGACAGCTTGCCGATGCTCGACCTCGCCGACCTCCCGGATGACTTCTTCTCGGCAGCGTCGGAAAATGCGAATGGAACGGGCGCGGTAAGCGTTGCCGAGACCGAAGCGCATACGAAATAAGTGTTGAGTGTTGAGTTTTGAGTGTTGGGAGCATCGGCAAACCCGAATTCTCAACACCCAACACCCAACACCCAACACCCAACACTCCCCTGGAAGCGAATGCGCGCGAAGCACATCCCCATCCGAACCTGCGTGGCTTGCCGCACCAGCGGCGATAAGCGTGGGCTCATGCGAGTCGTTCGCGAAGCCGGCGGAGCTGTCCGCTTCGATCCCACGGGCAAGGCGTCCGGCCGTGGAGCCTACGTCTGCGCATCCGCAACCTGCATCGACGTGGCCCGCAAACAGCGCAAGTTAGAACGAAGCTTCTCCAAACGCGGCGGCCCAACCGTCGAAATTCCCGCTGCCGTGTACGAAGATCTCCTCGCGAACGCACTGCCGAGCGACCCTCCGGCCTAAACTCCAGTGAGAGTCCCTGCGTGCTCCTGATTCCCCGCGTGGAACGATCTGCTTTTGATCTCACAGATTGCACGGAGCTGGGCTAAATCAGATCCTTCACTCCGGTCCGTACAAACGTCCCTGTTTTTATCCACAAGCGTTTGCCGCAAAGTCAAAAGCGGATCCCTACGGGATGACGTGGGAGCGGGTTCCTACGGGATGACGTTGGGGCCGCCGGTCTCATACTCACTGGGTTGCGCTGAAGCGCATTCATTTTGATCGGAATGACGGTCGGCAGGCTTAGTATGACGACCCAACGGGTCGTCGCCACGAACGGCGTGACGAATCCTGTGGCACTATGCCACAACGGTTACATCGGGAATTAAGTTGACACGAGTAGTTCTCGGCGGCTATCATTTGGCAACTACGCGAATCTGGAGCACGGTCGATATCATGCCCGATCTGGTTTTTGAGTTAGGCACCGAAGAGCTTCCGGCGAACGCCTGCGAATCGGCTCTGGAACAGCTTCGAGCCGCGGTTGAGGCAAAACTGATGGCCGCGCGGCTGCCGGCCGTGTCGGTGCAGGTTTTCGGCACTCCGCGCCGGATGATTGTGCTGGCGACCGGAGTTCCGCCGCGACAGCCGGATTTGGCGAAAGAGGCCAAAGGTCCCTCTCGGTCTGCGGCCTACGATGCAAATGGCAACCCAACGGGAGCCGCCATCGGCTTTGCGAAGAAGCAGGGAATCGCGGTCGAATCGCTCGGGATTCTCATCTCGCAGCAGGGCGAATACGTCGTCGCACGTGTGGTGGAGCAAGGGAAGCCGTCAATTGAGGTCCTCGGCGCGGTACTGGAAGAAGCCGTCGAGTCGCTGAACTTCCCGAAGATGATGCGCTGGGGCGACGGCGCGGTTCGCTTCGCCCGGCCCGTCCGATGGATTCTTGCGCTGCTCGATTCCGCGGTGGTTCCTGTGGAAATCGCGGGGATCAAATCCGGCCGCAAATCTCGAGGGCATCGGTTCTTGTCACCGGATGAATTCGAGGTCAGCAATACGTCGGAGTTTCTCGGGAAGCTTCGAGCAGCTTACGTGATTTACGATCCTCAGGAGCGTCTCGAGTCCATACGCTCGCAGGCAAACCGGCTCGCCGCGTCATTGAAGGGTTCGATCCCGTGGGACGAGGACCTCCTGAACGAAAATAATTGGCTGGTGGAGTGGCCCACCGCGCTCGCGGGCAGTTTCGACGCGGCCTACCTGGAGCTTCCGCGCCCAGTGCTAACCACGGCCATGAAGAAGCACCAACGGTTTTTCCCGCTTGAGGACAAACAAGGGAATTTGCTGCCGAAGTTCATTGCCGTCCGTTCAGGCGGGGATCGTGCGATCGACGTCGTCCGCGAAGGGAACGAGCGCGTCTTGAGCGCGCGCTTCAACGACGCCCGGTTCTTCTATCAACAGGATCGCGAAACTCCGCTGGCTATAATCGGCGAAAAGCTCGGGCGGATACTCTTTCAGGAAAAGCTTGGGACGCTGGCCGAGAAACGATGGCGTCTGGAGCTATTGGTCCGCGCCGCAGTCGAGTCTTTGGGATGGAACGCAGACGAGAAGGAAAAAGCGGCGCGCGCCGCGACTCTTTGCAAGGCCGATCTGGCGAGCCACATGGTGGCGGAGATCCCCGCGCTCCAAGGCATTGTCGGCCGCGAATACGCTCTGTCTTCCGGAGAGGATCCGGAAGTTGCGGATGCCATCGCCGAGCATTACAAACCTAAATCGGCGGGCGATTCCATTGCTGAAACTCGACTTGGCAAGTTACTGGCGCTGGTTGACCGATTGGACACGCTCGTGGGATATGTAGGAATCGGAATCCTTCCGTCCGGATCGAGCGATCCTTTCGGTCTGCGCCGCGCCGCACACGGTGCGATCCAGATACTTGCCGATGTGCCGGAAATGCCGCCTCTTCATGAACTCCAGCTTCACGCCGCCCAAGCGTACCGTGAGGCAAATAACCTGGAATTCAATGTGGATGACATGAGCAAGAATCTTGGCGGCTTGTTCGACCAGCGAATGGAGGCGTTCCTCCAGGATCGCGGCATCCGATATGACCTCATCGACGCGGCGTTGTCGGGTGGGGCAACCTCGCTGATGCCAGTCCACGCAGTTGTCCGGCGCGCCGAAGCCTTGCGGGATCTGGCCGGCGACCCCGAATTTGTCCCACTGGTAACCGTGGCAGGGCGAGTTGCGAATATCCTTCGCGGAACTGACCGGGGGACGGACCATACGGCGGTTCGCGGGAGTGATGGGTATTTAGGCTCCGAAACCGTAGTGGTGGAGAGTGCCTTGAGAGTGTTGGAATCCAAATCGCGCAATGTCGAACAGTCGCTGCTCGATGAACCGAGCGAGCGGCGGCTATACGCCGAAGCCAACCGGCGGCTGCCGGAAATCGCCGGACGCGCCGCGGAATACGATTTCCAGGGACTGTATCGCGCCCTAATCCCTTTGCGCCCAGCAGTGGATAAATTCTTTGACGATGTGCTCGTCATGGTAGAAGATCCCGCTGTCCGCGACAACCGGCTGGCGCTGCTGCGCTTCGTCGACGCGCTCTACAAAGCCCTGGCTGATTTTACGAAGGTGGTGATGGCGTAACTAGACCCTGCGCCGATTCGGCGAAAGTTCCGAATCTTGAAGTGTGGCGCCTACAGATTTGAAAGTTGTGGCAGGGCGCCCTGGCGCCCTCTTTGCGTACGTCCGGTAGGACCAAGATTAAAGCCGCCAATGGAGCAGATCCGTTGTAATCAACAGACGTTGCAATATCTGTCCGGGGTCTATCGAAGCGGTGTCGGTTAGGGAGATCGGTTGAACCGCCGGCAACTCTTGCAGAGGCTGCTTTCGCGAGTGTCCGCCGGATTCGCGGGCGTTCGGAAACGAGAGAATTCTGGGCGCTTCGCGAGGTGACTTTCGACATATCGCAGGGAGAGGTTGTTGGGATCGTTGGGCGAAATGGCGCCGGTCAGAAATTTAACCTGGGCGAAGGAACCTCCCGCATCGTCTGCCGGATACCGCGGCTCCCACTTGCCCTTGGCTCCTTTCGGTTAGTTGTGGCTGCTACGAACGATCTGTGTCGTCTCGGTCAAGTATCGTCTGCATGCACATTCTACGTCATTGCCAGCAGCTCTTACGAGAACGCATGATCGCCTCCCAGCGCGGTCTGCGCGTTCCTCATGGATCAAGAGTGGTCCGTTGCGGCGCCGGAGGGCGGCCGAATGTAATGCAAATGCCTGGCGCGCTTCCGACCTGCATTTTGGCGCGACGTACGAAGAACAGTTGGATGTTTTGGACAGTCTCTTGCGACAGAGTGTAGCCCGTGCGGCGGGAAGCGGTGGCCATGCGGTTCTATTGTCCGGAGGGATGGATTCGCGCACGGTCGCCGGATACCTTCACGACACGACAGACGGAAACGGATGCGCCATCACGTCTGGAAGACCGTCCGACATAGAGATGCGCGCTGCGTATCGGGTAGCTGGCGCCCTGGGCTCGCGTCAGCACGAAGGATATCCGCGACGATATGCATCGAGATTTCGACAGCGGAGAGGGCCCTCCGTTTCAAAAGGCCTGGGGCTTCGGATTGCGGAATTGAATGCGTTATCACTCGGGATCCGTGGCATGGCGAACTTCATTTGGGCGATGGCCCGTTCAACCTTATGCGGATCGAGACTTGCTCATTACCGCTGGGGGAATGCCGCCGGCGACGCTCGGAGGCCGCCGGGCCCAAACCGGTATCTTAACGCGGAAGTTTCCAGAGCTTGCGCGGTTGCCCCTCGATCGGAATTCATATGACGCGACTGCCGTGGTGTCCCGCAGCCACCTCGGTCCGCGCATCAGCCGGCGATTGTCGCGAGCTGCTTTCGAGATCAATCGCTCGTTTGGCCGTGAAACTCGCAGCTATTACAGGGTATTCGACATCAACAATCCAGGCTGGCGCGCCGTTCGCCACGAGGCGGAGCGGCATCGACGCAATGCCGAAGAGATATTCGACCCTGTGACGCTTGCGGAGATCGTTGCCCCGCCGCATGTACATGTAAATGTCAGAGTCGCCGATGGGATCGTCGATACCGCAGGAATGAAACTGCGATTGGGCCAGCCGCTTGCTGGTTCGAAACGGATACGTTATTGGCCGGCTGCACAAATTGGCGCCGGGCTTAGAACGCCGCCTCGTTACACACTATCCCCGTGTTGTCCGGTTGGTGCAGGATGTGCGTCGTCGTTTCCGTCCTAACGCTTCGGGCGCCTTCACGGATGCTCTCAATTCGTTAGACGGGCTCAAATTAATCGCACTCTCGGGCGGTGGGAATCTGGCGGATCCTTTTGCAGCGCATACCTTAGATATGCTGAACCTGATCGAAATCGCAACGTCCCGGCAGATACCGGTTGCCCTGGTAGGGCAAGGCATCGGTCCGCTCAGCAATCCAGCACTATCTAAGGTGGCGCGCAAAACTCTTCCCAAGGCGGCATTTATCGCCGTTCGGGACAGGCTAACAGGGCCGGAATTACTTCGGAAGATCGGGGTCTCTGAAAGCCGGATCCCGGTCACGGGCGACGACGCGGTCGAGCTCGCGTTTAACTTGCGAACGCCCGCCACGGGCTGTGGCATCGGAATCAACATTCGAATCGCACAATTGGAAGACAGGTTGACGACCGCCGTCGACGCAGCGTGGCACAGCGCTGCCGGTTTACGGCTTTCGCTGCTTGCTTCGGCCGCGATACAGATCGAACAAGGCCGCAAAGCATACCAGTGCCTGAGCGCGCTCGTCTCCGAATAGACTATCGTAACTGTTCACAATTCATGAGAATTAGTCTAAGCGGGATTCCTCACTCCGTTCGGAATGTCGAGGTGAGGGGCGCCGTCATTCCGAACGGAGTGAGGAATCCGCTTTTCGCTCTCACTAAGCCTGAACAGTTACAGACTATCCGCACAATTGCTTTCGCGCGCCGCAACCAGGTAAGCTGGCCCCGAGTCACGCAATTGCTTCAGAACTCCTGCACCCGCCGTCCAGACCAACATAGGGAAAATGATGGGAATACGACGAATCGGCATCGCCATTCTGAGCTGGGCGCACGGTCACGTCAACACCTACTGCAATCGGATAGGGCAGTTTGAAGACGCCCGTTTGGTTTCATGCTGGGACGACGACGTGGAACGCGGGCGGAAGAACGCAGAGGTGTTCGACATACCGTTTCACGCCCATCTCGAAGAAGTGCTGGACGACCCTCAGGTCGAATGCGTTATCGTTGCGTCGGAGACGAACAAGCACGCCGAACTGTGCATCACTGCCGCGCGCGCAGGCAAATCGGTCCTCCTCCAAAAACCGATGGCGCTGACGCTTGCCGACTGCGATCGTATCATCGAAACCGTAGAGAAAGCAGGCATCTGGTTCTCGCTGGCCTACCAAATGCGCTGCGATCCGCAGAATATCCATATGAAGCGGCTGGTCCAGGAGGGAGCGATCGGGCGGGTCGGGATCGTTCGTCGAAGGCACTGTATTCCGGTCCTTTTCAACGAGGCGTTCATCAACGGCCCCAGCCGCTGGCACTTGAGCCGGGAAGCCAATCGGGGAATGTGGATGGACGATGCATCGCACCCGTGCGACTGGCTGCTCTGGATGTTTGGCCGCCCCAAATCCGTAATTGCCGAAATCGACAATGTCCTGACGGACGTAGCCTCGGATGACGCCGGATTCGCTGTCTTCCGTTACTCCGATGGCATGATGGCCGAAATACATAATGCGTCGATCACTCTTGCGGCCGAAAACACTACGGAAATCTACGGCGATAAAGGGGTAATCCTTCAAAACTACGGCGATGCGCCTTCTTGCGCCGTCAAGCCGCCGAATCCCATCGGCGTTAAGCTCTACCAAACCGGCAAGCCGGAATCAGGCTGGCAGGATCAGGGGATCGAGGTGCCCGCGGCCCATGGCGAGCGGATTGCAGGGGTCGCCAGGCCTTTTGTAGATGCGCTCAAATCCGGCAATACGATCTGCTCGGCGCGCGAAGGACGCATTTCGGTTGAGATGCTCCTCGCAGCCTATGAATCTTCTGCTGCCGGAACGCGGGTCAACTTTCCAGAGGGTTGAAATCACCAATATGGAGCATGCCCGCAAGTCATTCGCAAAGGCGTGGACTTAGGGCGGCCAGGCGTACATACGGACCGAGCTCAATCGCGACCTATTCGTACGCGCCTGCCTTCCTCGCGCCCGCCTACTTGTTGAGAGCCAGCGCCTTGATGTACTCGGGCTCGAAAGACGCATTAACCGCAAAGCCAAGATGCGCTGCGGCATCTCCGAGGCCAAATCCCGCACCGAAGAAAATGGGTGGATGCTCGTGGAGGACATCCCGCCACGAGACCCTGTCGGTGAATGCTTGCAAGACCTTCACATAGGCCGCGTCATGTGTAAAGAAGACTCCATGCTCCGGCATGACGGACCAGATGTGGCGCAAGCATTCTCCCGCTGAAGACGCCAGGTCGACTACAACACTTCTTGCGATTGACTTGAGTTGAATCATGGTTCGCGTGTACGGTTATGGCCGATCGCGCGTCAGATGTCGCGGCGCTCAAACGTCGATCACCCGCCCGCACCCTATTCCATTGTCGGTCCAGTGTGGCGGATTCGTTTACTAGGACGGCAGCATTTACATAACGCCGGTGTTACCAGGACCATTACTTATTAGAAGCGGCGGCAAGAAACTGCCGCTCGAGCTCGTCCACAACGACTGTGATCGAAAACGATTCTTCCACTCGTCTTCTGCCCGCTTCGCCTTGCTGCTCGCGCCTTTCACGGCTCTCGGCAAGATCCTGGATCGCGGCAGCAAGCGCTGCCGCATCTTTTTGCGGGACCAAGGTTCCTGCTCCGTTTTCGAGCAGTTCGGCAATGCCGCCTGTGTGGGTGGAGATCACAGGAATGCCGCAGCTCATTGCCTCCATCAGCGAAACCGGCGTTCCCTCTTGCTCCCCGGACTCAGTGATGATGCTCGGCAGCACGACGATGTCCCATTCGCGGGCGCTTACGCGCGGTAAGAGGTCGCTGTAAGATAATTGTCCGAGAAACTGCGTCCGATTTTCCACACCGCACCGCTTGACTTGTGCCTCGATCTCGCCCCGCAATGGGCCGTCTCCTGCAAGGTCCAAAGTTACGTCTATTCCTTTCTGAGCCAGCAAGTGCATTGCATCAATTAGGTGTGAGTGTCCTTTGACGTCCACGAGACGCGCGGGGCATAGGACGCGGCAAGGTCCGGCATTCGAATGGGCTTCCATTTGCCCTTGATTATCCGGGTTTGTCACGCCCATGTGAATGAGCGCCGGTTGGAACCCGGGCACTCCTGCCAGCTCGCGGACCCGGCAGGCAGCACGGCGATTGATGGCGCGCACAAAGGCGGCGCTCCTGGCTTTGTGATCCAGCAAGTTGTTCTCCTCGAAATCCCAGCTATGTGCGGTCAGGCTCCACGGAATTCGGGAAATTGACGATGCCACCATTGCCATTGTCGCGGTCGTGGCGGCCCAGTGCGCGTGAATGTGGTCGGCGCCCCAGTCCGCTGCCGTCTGGGAAAGCCATATTCCTTTAGAGAGTACTAGGAGGTTCTTAGCGAAAATCGACGTGTTTCGACTGCGGCCCAGACAAGCAGCCGACCTGATTGCAATCGCGGGTCTTTTGAGCGCGAGGATCGCCGCACCGGCGACGATTTCTGGGGATATCATCGGACGCGCAAGCGTAATCGGGAGGAGCCCGCGAGCACCCTCATTCACCACCGCGCCGCGAGGCCACATCGGCACAACCAGAATTTCGTGGCCTCGGCGCTGCAGTTCCTTGATTTCGGATGCGACAAAGGTCTCGCCTGGCCCATAAGGCAGGCTGGATGTCACATAGATAATGCGCATGCACTCGCAGGAGCGGACGGGAGTCGATTTCCGCCCAATTCAGGGCGGCTCCCTACCCGATGGCCCGGGTCAAGGCGGCGGGGAGCGTTACTGCGCATCCAGCGCCAGGGCGCTCTAATCCGCGGCGGATCCGTTGATCGTATTTCCGGCGCCCGAACGATTGCTTCGCGCCGGGAGAAGTGCGCGCCGGTCCCAG